>JAEZEM010000199.1 GCA_023417745.1 Pseudomonadota bacterium | reverse complement strand
GACCGGCGGCTTTTAGGCATCGATTCCCGGGAGCAGGCCACCATCCTGGTCACCGTGACCATTCCCCAGGGCATGCCCGAGCGCACCACCCTGAACTTAAGCGGCCCCATCGTGGTCAACAACGAGGCTCGCGTCGGTCTGCAGATTCCGCAGACCGACTCCCGCTACCCGGCCCATTACACGCCGGGCATGGCCTCTCCCAAAAAAATCTGACGCCTTCCCGGACCCGCCGAGGCGGTCCGAAAAGGCGTCAAGATGTGTGCTGTCTTTGTGTCGCCGCGTCGCCCTCGGGCTTCGCGGCGCATTTTTTTGGGCGCGCGGCCTAGCCGAACAACTCCGAGTCCATGGTGAGCATTTTTTCGGCGATTTTCTTGGAGTCCGGCTGGTAGGTGCCGGCCTCCACCTGGGCCTTGAGGGAAGCCACCTTGTCGGCCCGCGATTCCGGGGCTTCCTGGGCCGTTCGGGTGGCTACGGACACGAGCCTGCCGCCGTCGGAAAGCGTCACCCGGTCGGCCGAGGAGCCGGACGAACCGCCGGAACTGCTCGTCTTGCCCCGCGAAACGCTTGAAGATTCGCCAGAGTCGCCGCGCCCGACACGATTTTGCCCGTAGGGCTGATTGATTCCGAAGATGTTCTTGATGTCCATGGCGACCCCCCTCCCGCGTTATCCGCACTGTACTTATCGGCAGCGGGGGGACCGATGATTAGAGCATGGTTGCGTCAACTTTTTCCAGGGCCAATTCCCACAGCCGCCGCATGGCGGCCGCCTTGGCCTCACCGACGAGAGGCTCGGCTTCTTTCCCCGAGTCCTTGCGAAAAATCTGCATTTCCTGTTCTTCCGGCGGATAGGCGAAGACCACGGGAAAACCGAGTTCCTCTTCCAGTTCGGCCTTGAGCTCCTCGACAACCGGCGAATCGCTGCCGGCCACGATGCAGTTCTCCACGATCTCGGCCGCCACCCGCCCCACCAGTTCCCGGCGCTTGGCCTCCCGGGAAATCTGGGTTTCCTCGTCGTCGACGGGCTGCAGCGACCGACGGAACCGGGCCAGCCGCCGGGCCGTGGTCACCTGCCTTCCGTAGGTGCGCAGCATGGCGCTGACCTGATAAGGGATGGCGGTCACGGCGAATGGCTCCTTCTCTGGGGTCTTATCGGACGCTTCGCCATAACCTTTAGAGGGGTCGGCAAAAAAAATCCACGACCAATCGCCGGGAAACCCGGGGCCGCCTTCCTTGTATCGCTTGCCCCTTTGCCTTATAACACGCTTCCCCCGGCCTGATCGGGGCAACAATAACCGGACCCACATCATGTCGCGCCCCATACGCACCGTTCTCGACATCTACAAAGCCGATCACGACCAGGCCCGGGCCATGGCCTGGACCGTGGCCCATTGGCTGGCCGCCCGGGACGTCGTGTGCCTCGTGCGGGAAAATCTGCCCGACGCCGCCCACGCGGTCCTGCCGACCGGGGCCGTGGTGGCCGCGCCGCCGGATCTGGCGCTTGTCCTCGGCGGCGACGGCACCATGCTCTCGGCCGCCCGCAAGCGCGTCGTCGACGGCGTGCCGCTTTTAGGCATCAACCTCGGCCGGGTCGGTTTCATGACCTCGGCGGGACTTTCCGACTGGGAAGCGGTGCTCGGCGACATCCTGCAAAACGGCTTTGTCGAGGTCCGTCGCCTCATGATCGAGGTGGTCGTCATCCGCCGGGGCGAAACGGTCTTTTCCACCATCTCGGTCAACGACGCCGTCATCAGCCGGGGAGCCATGGCCCGGCTGGCCGCTTTCGACGTGACCCTTGGCGACACCGACGTCTGCACGCTTCGGGCCGACGGCGTGGTCATCTCCACCCCGACCGGCTCCACCGCCTACTGCGTCTCGGCCGGCGGGCCGCTTATCTACCCGGGCCTGGACGTGCTTTGCGTGGTGCCCATCTGCCCGTTTTTAAGCGACTTCAAGCCTGTGGTCGTGCCGGCCGAAGCGCCGGTGCGCCTGGCCCTGTCGGCCCCGGAAACCAACATGTACCTGACCTGCGACGGTCAGGAACTCTTTGCCCTGGACGACCACGACGTGGTGCTGGTCACCAAGGCCGACCGCTGCCTGCGCCTGGCCAAACGTCCGGGGGAGAGCTATTTCGAGCGCCTGCGGCTCAAGGGATTCATTAATCGCCCATGATTCAGGAAGTGCCCTCCGTCCTGCCCGTCCCCGGCCAGGCCCCGCGCTATGGCGTCGATCCCATCCTCGACGCCTGGCTTTTGCATTTCATGACCGAGAACAACCTCGAACACTCCATTGATCCGGAGAAAAACGCCTCCCCCGAGCAGCTGCGCTTCATGGTGGCCCTGGCCCCGGACCAGATCTACGTGCCCTGCACCGACGCCATGTTCGGGCATCTGCTCACCGAGCAGGCCGATCCCCAGGTGGTGGCCGAATACGACGCTCGCCTGGCCCGCATCGACGGGCTCATCGACGCTTTCGTCCATGACGACTACACCAGACGCAAGATTCGCACCTTGTGCCAGCTCAAATACCGCCAGGCTCTGGTCAAGCCCACGCTCATTCCCTCGCGCCTGGGCAAGCGCCTCAACACCATTTTCCTCACCCAGTCCGGCCTGGACGACCCCTACCGGGAACGCCGCCGGGCCGCCAACCGCCGGGCCTTCGCCTTTATCCAAAGCGAGACCTTTCGCGGCATGCTCCACGCCTGCCCGACCGATCTGCCCGGCTGCGGCTCCATCCCCGAGCTGCGCCATGTCCTGGATCTGCTGGAGCTCAAGCGCCTGTTCGCCATGTCCGTCATGCCCGAGGTCTGGGAGGGCGACGGGGCCTGTCCCGGTCCGGAAGCCCTGGACGCGGTCATGGAGAGCTTTCCGCCGGAATTTTCCCGGCTGGAGACCATGCTCGATCCCCGGCGCGGGGCCAAACTGAAGATCCTCTACCTCGTGGACAGCGCCGGCGGGGTCATGTTCGACCTGCTCGCCGTGCGCACGCTGCTGCGCATGGGCCACCGGGTCCTGCTGGCCCTCAAGGAGGGCTTCTACTTCGAGGCCCCGGCCATCTGGGACACCGACGGCGACCCCATCCTGGACACGGCCCTGGCCGACGCCCATTTCCTCACCGACCAGCGCATCAGCAAAAACGACCTGCTGCAAGTGATCCGCGAAAATCCGCTCACCGTCATCTCCGACGGCACCCGCGAGCGGCTCAATCTCTACCGCGTGTCCGTGACTTTTGCCCGGGCCTGGAAAGAGGCCGACCTCGTGGTGGCCAAGGGCGAGCGAAACCACCGCCGACTCATCCTCACCAGCCACCAGTTCACCCGGGACGTGGCCGCCTTCTACCGCCTGCCCGGCGACGGGCTGCGCTTCGACTTCAAGCCCCGCGCTCCCGGCTCGGTGTCGTTCACTGAGGCCGAAATCACGGCCAAGGCCGAGGAGATCATTCTCGGCATGCGCCAGGCCAAAACGGCCGGCCGGTCGGTGATGTTCTACAGCGCCATCATCGGCTCGGTCCCGGGCCAGACCAAGGTGGCCATCGAACTGGTCACGGCCTTTGTGGCCTACCTGCGCCGCAAGCTGCCCGGGGTCTACGTCATCAATCCGGCCGAGCATTTCGAAGAAGGCATGGACGCCGACGATTTGATGTTCATGTGGGAAAAGGTGCAGCGCAGCGGGCTTATTGACGTGTGGCGGTTCCAGACCCACTTCGACATCGAAAAAAGCTTCGAACTCATCGGCCGCAAAGCGCCGCCGGTCTGGGCCGGCAAGGACGCCACCTTCTCCACGGGCTGCACCAAGGAGATGCGCATCGCGCTGTCCATGCAGCAACGCCACCGGGAAATGCAGATCATCGGCCCGGACCCGGAAAAGTTCTTCCGCCGCCGCGAATACGGCGTGGGACGGTTCTGCGACGCGGGGATTGATTGCGGGTAGGGGAGAGAAGAATGCCTCCGGCGGCCGGGGGGATGATCCCCCCGGACCCCTGCAATGGGAAATAGTTAAAGGGGGGACGGGGTGGTGCTCGCTCCCGGACGCTTGCTGAAGGGGGGAGCGGTTGGAGGCGTGAGAGAGAAGACGGGGCGGCGAGTAAGCCGCGTCCAACAAAAAGCCCCCTGGCGCGGTTGCGGCAGGGGGCTTTTTCGTGGGCGGGCGTCCCTTGAAAAATACGAGGGTATTTTTAAAGAAAAACGAATTTCGCGGACGCGCCTTAGCGCTCGTCCTTGGGCTTGTGGCTGGCCCGGCAAACGACCTTGACCGGGGCCGTGGCGATGCCAAAGAGCTTGCGCAGGCTGTTTTCCAGGTATTTGATGTAGGAATCGCGCACCCGCTCGGTGTCGCTGACGAAAAAGACGAAGGTCGGCGGCGCGTCGGCGGCCTGGGTCAGATAGTAGAATTTCGCCCGACGGCCGTTGACCAGAGGCGGCTGGTGCTTGTCCAGCGAGGCCCGCATGGCCCGGTTGAGCTCGCCCGTGCCGATGCGGATCTGGCACTCGGCCCAGATGGCCTCGGCCTGGGGCAGCACCTTGCCGACGCCCTTGCCCTTGGCCGCCGACATGTAGAGCACCGGCACATGGGCACACATGCGCAGTTCCCGGGCGATGTCCTTTTGCAGGGCCAGCATGTCCTTTTGGGGCACGAGGTCGGTCTTGTTGACGACCACCAAAAACGCCTTGCGCTCGCTGTCCAGAAACGAAATGAGCCGCTTGTCCTGGACGCCCACGCCGCCCACGGCGTCGATGACGACCACGGCCACATCGGCCCGCTTGGCGCTGGACAGGGCCTTGGCCACGCTGTAGCGCTCCAGGCCGTCGGTGATGCGGGTGCGCTTGCGCACGCCGGCCGTGTCCACGAACAGGTAACGTTTGCCTTTTTGGTGGACCACTACGTCCACGGCGTCGCGGGTGGTGCCGGCGATGTCGCTGACGATAAGGCGCGATTCGCCGGCCAGGGCGTTAATCAGCGACGACTTGCCGGCGTTGGGTCGGCCGAGCACGGCCAGGCGCAGCACGGTCTGGACCAGCGGCGCGTCGGGATCGTAGGGCTCGGCTTCGGGCAGGCGCTCGGTGATAGCCTCGGCCAGTTCGACCATGCCCTGGCCGTGGGCGGCGGAAATGGCCAGAAGCGGCAGGCCCCAGGCGTGAAAGTCGGCGGTCATGGCGGCCACGCGCTCCAGGCCGTCGACCTTGTTGACGGCCACGATGACGGGCTTGCCGAGCCGACGCAGGCGCTCGGCCAGGTCGTCTTCCAGGGCGGTGCGGCCGGCTTTGCCGTCCACGAGAAAAATAACCACGTCGGCCGTGACCAGGGCGGCCTCGGCTTGTTCGACGATTTGCTTGGCCAGGCTTTCTTCGGCCTCGTAGTCCATGCCGCCGGTGTCGACCAGGGTGACGAAGCGGCCTTCGATGTCGGCCGGGGCCTCCAGCCGGTCGCGGGTGACGCCGGG
>JAEZEM010000175.1 GCA_023417745.1 Pseudomonadota bacterium | reverse complement strand
GCAGCACCTCGCCGGCCACGACGATGCCCTGGCAACCGGCCTGCTTGGCCTCCACGGCCAGGGTTTGCAGGGGGCGGGTGCGCGAACCCAGAATTTTGATGAGCATGGGCAGGTTGACGCCGGTGAGGACCTCAAGCTGGCCCGAACCCAGAAGCGACAGGCTCATGTTGGTGGGCGTGCCGCCGAACATGTCGGTCAGCACCAGCACCCCGCCGCCCTGGTCGGTGTCCTTGATGGCGGCCTTGAGCGCGGCCAGGGATTCGTCCACGGCCTTGGTCAGGTCGACGCTGACGGCCTGGCAGCACGGCTGGGGGCCGAGGATGAACTCGGCGGCGGCGATAAGCCGCGACCCGTAGTCGGTGTGGGTGACGACAACCACGCCAACGGGCGCGTCCTTGCGGGATTCGGCATTCATAGACAGGCATCCCGGAGCATGACGCCCCCGTCTTGACGGCTTTCCGCCGTCGGCTTTGCATTCCGCTTCCGGCCCGGCCGTGCCGCCCGGAAGCCCAAGCCTTCACACGATAATCATCTGCAAACGAGACAGCCGGGCCGGCAAGGCGACCAAGCCGGGCTGGCGTCGCCGTCGCCAAAAGTGAAAGCCTCTGGGCCGGAAGAACCGCCCCGCCGCTTTCGCCGGCAAACCCCGTCGCCGCGGCGCTTCAGGCTTGCAGCCTAACCGCGTTCGATGTGCCGATGTTCAAGAGAGATATTGTAGCCAGCCTTGGAGAGCGTGTCAAAGACCGACTCGGCCACGGCCACCGAACGGGGGCGGCCGCCGGTGCAGCCAAAGGCCAGAGTCAGGCGGTAGCGCCCTTCCTTGGCGTACAGCGGCAGCAGATAGAGCAGAAATTCGGTCAACCGGCGCATAAACTCCCGCCCCGGGTCTTCGGCCAGGACGTAATCGCGCACCGCCGCTTCCTTGCCCGTGCGCTCGCGCAGCTCCTTGTCGAAATAGGGATTGGGCAGAAAGCGCAGGTCAAAGACCATGTCGGCCTCGGAGGGCGGGCCATACTTGAAGCCGAAGCTCATGACGTGGACCTTGAGGGTTCCGGCGGTGGGCCGGATGGAGGTCCATTTTTCCTGGAGCTTGCGGCGCAGGTCGTGGATGGTGAAATGGGTGGTGTCCAGCACCATGTCGGCGGCGTCGCGCAGCGGCCGCATGCGCTCGCGTTCGGCCAGGGCGGCCTGCTCCAGCCCCATTTCGGCGCTTTCCAGGGGATGGGGCCGGCGGGTGGTGGCGTAGCGGCGGATGATCTCGCCGTTGTCGGCCTCGAAAAAGATGATCTGGGTGAGGTCCTGCTTGCGCCGCACCTCAGCCAGGGTCGCGCCCCAGTCAGTGTCGAGGTCGGCCTGACGCACGTCCATGCCCAGGGCCAGGCCCTTGTAGCGCTGGCCGCTCTTGTCGTCGAAAAGGCTCATGAGCTTGGGCACGAGGCTGACCGGCAACCCGTCCACGCAAAAAAAACCCAGGTCCTCGAAGACGCGAAGGGCGGTGGATTTTCCGGACCCGGACAGGCCGGTCAAAATGACGACGGGGAGTTCCCTGGCCGCATGTTCCATGGCGTTCACCTTCCGGCCCAAGGGCTTAACAAATTTCCCGCGCGTTTGTGTGACGACAAACGCGCGGGAAACGTTTTTTCAGGGAGCCTTAGGCGGCGGCCAGCACCTGCCGCAAGGCCTCGTCGGTTTCGGCGGCCAGGAAGGCCCGCCGGAAGGATTCATCGGACAAAAGCCGCGAGATGTGGGCCAGGATGCGCAAATGCAGGCCCGCGACATGCTCGGGCGCGAGCACCAGGAAGAAGATGCGGCAGGGCTTGAAGTCCAGCGCATCGAAGCTGACGCCCGCAAGGCTCCTCCCGACAACGATGACGATGCGTTCGAGGCTCTCCATCTTGCCGTGGGGAATGGCCACCCCGTCGCCGATGCCCGTGGTGCCGAGGTTTTCCCGGTCAAGCAGCACCTGATGGGCGCGTTTGGCGTCGAAATCGGGCCACTGCTTCTTGATGGGGGCCACGAGCTCGGCCAGCACCTCGGACTTGGACTCCGACGCAAGATTCCCGATGACGAACTCGGGCTGGAGATAGTCCTCTAACCGCATCTAAGCGCCCGTTCCAGGATCGATGAGGCCGAAGTCGCCGTTGCGCAGGCGGTAGATGACGTTGGGCCGTTCGGTTTCGGAGTTGATGAACACCAGGAATTCGTACTTGAGCGCCTCAAGCTGCATGGCGGCTTCTTCCACGGCCATGGGCTTGGGCTGGTACTCGTCGGTCTCGATGATGGTGGGCACGCGGCCGCCGGCGGCGTCCTCGCTGATGCTGATGACGTCCATGCGGACCTGTTCCACGGTCTGACGGCGGCGGTCCTTTTGCTTCTCGCGGAACTTCTTGGCCTGGGCCTCGATCTTATCGAGGATCAGGTCAATGGTGGAGTACATGTCCTCGGAGGTCTCGTGGGCGGAGATGTGCATATTGTCGGCCAGGAAGATGACGTCGGCCATCTGCCGGGTCTTTTCCACAGCCAAGTTGACCTGGACTTCCGAGGCTTCGGTGGACGAAGTGAACTTGCCAAGCTTTTCAAAGCGCTTCTTGGCGTAATCGCGCAAATGGTCAGACGGCTCGAAATTCTTGAAATTAAAGGTAATGTTCATAGAATCCTCCAGGCTGGCGTGGTGAGAGGCCGGAAACCCGGCCCGAAGCATCAGAAAACCGCCTTGCGCTTCGACGACGACTCGATTCCCATGGCCGTGCGATATTTGGCCACGGTCCGCCGGGCGATGTTGATTTGCAGCTCGTCCTTGAGCATGTCGGCGATGGCCTCGTCGCTGATGGGCTTTTTGTCATTCTCGCCGGAAATAATGCGCTTGATCATGGCCTTGACCGACTCGGAGCCCACCGTGCTGCCGTCGTCGAGCTCCAGGGCGCTGTTGAAAAAGAACTTGAGCTCGAAGATGCCATGGGGCGTGGCCACGTACTTGTTGGACGTGATGCGGCTGACGGTGGACTCGTGCATGCTGATGTCGTCGGCCACGTCCTTGAGGATCAGCGGCCGCAGTCTGGTCACGCCGTCCTCGAAAAAACCGCGCTGAAACTTCACGATGCTCTCCAAGACCTTATACAACGTGCGCTGGCGCTGGTACAGGCTCTTCATGAGCCACATGGCCGAGCGCATCTTGTCCTGAAGGTAGTCCTTGTCCTTGTCTTTGCGCGGCAGGCTGCCGTCGGTGTAGGACATGTTGAGTCCTAGGCGCGGCATGCCTTCCTCGTTGAGCAGGATGACGAAGTCCTCGCCGTACTTGTAGACGAAGGCGTCGGGGCTGACGTAGATCGGGTCGCCCGACCCGTAGCTGGCCCCGGGCATGGGATCGAGAGTCTGGATCAGCTCCAGGTATTCCTTGAGCTTTTCCATGGTCAGGTGAAATTTCTTGGCCAGGGGCTTGTAGCGCTTCTTTTCGAGGTCTTCGAGGTGCTCGCGCACCAGTTCGATAAGGATGGGGTCGTCGTAGCCGTAGACCTCGATCTGAATCAGCAGGCATTCGCTGGGGGTGCGGGCGGCCACGCCCACGGGATCGAAGCGCTGGAGGCGATGCAGCACCTTTTCGACATGAGCCGGGTCGGCGTTGGCCATGCCGGCGATTTCCTCGACGCTGGCCCGCAGATAGCCCGAGGAATTGAGGCTGCCGACGATGGTCTCGCCGATCTCGACTTCCTTGGCCGTAAAATTGGACAGGTGCATCTGCCAGCCGAGGTGGCCGTCAAGGGACGGCTTGGAGGCCAGGCGGGCGTCGAAGGCCATGCCCTCCTCGGGCACTTCCAGGTCGCGGGACAGGGACTGCTTGCTCGTGCTGGCGAAATCGCCGAGGTAGTCGTCCCACTCGGCGTTTTTGAGCAGCTCCTTTTCAATGGCGGCGTCGGCTCCCGTGGGACCGTTGTTGTCCTCAACCATGACGCGTTCGGGCTGGCGGTCCTCCTCGACAGCTTCCTCCAGGAGCGGGTTTTCCAGGAGCTCCTGCTGCACGCTCTCAAGCAGCTCCAGCCGTGACAGCTGCAAGAGCTTGATGGCTTGCTGCAGCTGGGGGGTCATCACCAGCTGTTGGGAAAGCTTGAGTTGCTGCCGCAGTTCCAGGGCCATGCTTACCGCCGTGCTCGAAAGTCGTTGACGTTACCGGGGATCGTCCGCGGGCCTTGCCCGGCTAGGAGCGCCCCGCCCAACAAAAACCATGCCACAATTGAGGCCTTGTGGCAATCGGCACAATCGGCCTTCAGCCGAGGAACCACTGGTAGGCCGCCTCCAGACGGCCCTTGGCGGCCAAAATGTAGCGCACGGCCTCGCGCACCGCGCCCTGCCCTCCCCCGCGCCGCGACACCCACAAGGCCAGATCGAGGATCTCCGGCTGGGCGTCGGCCACGGCCATGGGCAGCCCGACCATTTCCATGGGGCCGGCGTCCACCCAGTCGTCGCCGAGAAAGGCGGCCTGCTGCGGGGCCAGTCCGGCCCGGGCCAGAATGCCTTCCAGCACGCCCACCTTGCGGTAGTGGCCGGGGTGGTATTCCTCGATGCCCAGTTCCCGCATCCGGGCGGCCACGGCCGGGCTGTCCAGGCCGCTTATGACCGCCACGGCCAAGCCCGCCGCCTGGGCCGCCTTGATGCCCAGCCCGTCATGGACGTGGAAACGCTTGGTCACCTCGCCCCGGGCGTCAACGTAAATGCCGCCGTCGGTCATGACCCCGTCGACGTCGAGCACCAGCAACTCCACGTCCCGGGCGCGCGCAATGGCCAGCTTGACGTCTTCAGGCATAGCGGGCTCCCCCTTGCGATGCGACGGCGGCGAAGCGGAAAAGCAGCGCTCCCGACCCTGGCCGCCGACAGGCGCAATCTAGCCTAAAAATCGCGCCATGACCAGAAGATAAACGTTTTTAGCGCCTTGCCAAGCCATGCCGATCCTTGGTCCCAAAAAAAGTCCGGGGAAGCCGCCTTCCCCGGACCGTGCGATCCTTTGCGCTTGGGCCGTCTAGCCCTTGTACCGCTTGGCCGCGGCCACGAACTCGCGGAACAGCGGATGCGGGCGCATGGGGCTGCTCTTGAATTCGGGATGGAACTGGCAGCCCAGGAACCAGGGATGGTCGGGCAGTTCCACCATCTCGACCAGCTCGCCGTCCGGGGACAGGCCGCTTAAGACCAGGCCGGACTCTTCGAAGTTGCCGGCGTAGGCCTTATTGAACTCGTAGCGGTGGCGATGGCGCTCGGAGATTTCCGACGCGCCGTAGGCGGCGGCCGCCTTGGTGCCCGGCGCGACCACGCAGGGATAGGCCCCCAGGCGCATGGTGCCGCCCTTGTCGCTGGTCGGGTCGCGGTGTTCGATGGTCTGGGTGCGGAAGTCGTACCACTCGCGCATGAGGTAGATGACCGGATGCTGGGTGGTCAGGTCGAACTCTTCCGAGTTGGCTCCGGTCAGGCCCAGCACGTTTCTGGCGTACTCGATGACCGCGCACTGCATGCCCAGGCAGATGCCGAAGAAGGGGATCTTCTTGGTGCGGGCGTATTCGATGGAGGCGATCTTGCCTTCCACCCCGCGCGAGCCGAAGCCGCCGGGAACGAGGATGCCGTCGATGCCCGAGAGCTTGGCGGCCACGTTGTCCCGGGTCAGCTCCTCGGAGTTGACGTAGACGAAATTGACCGACACCCCGGCATGGACGCCGCCGTGAACCAGGGATTCATGCAGGCTCTTATAAGCCTCCTTGAGGTCCACGTACTTGCCGACGATGGCGATGGACACCGTGCCGACCGGGTTTTCCAGGCGGTACATGAGATCACGCCAGGGCTCGAGCTCGGCGTTTTTGGCCGGCAGGCGCAGCAGGATGGCGATTTTCTGGTCCACGCCCTCGCCGTAGAGGCGCAGCGGCAGCTCGTAGATGCTCTTGACGTCCACGGCCGTGAACACGGCGTCGGCGTCGACGTCGCAAAAAAGCGCGATCTTCTGCTTGATGTCGCGGGCCAGATCCACTTCGCTGCGGCAGATGATGATGTCGGGCTGGATGCCGATGGAGCGCAGTTCCTTGACGCTGTGCTGGGTGGGCTTGGTTTTGACCTCGCCGGCCGTGCGCAGGTAGGGCACCAGCGTCAGATGGATGTAGAGGGCGTTTTCCTTGCCGAGTTCCATGCGCAGCTGGCGGATGGCCTCCAGGAAAGGCTGGCCCTCGATGTCGCCGACCGTGCCGCCGATCTCGATGATGGCCACGTCCTCGTCGGTGGCGACGCCCAGGATCGAGCGCTTGATCTCGTCGGTGATGTGGGGAATCACCTGGACCGTGCCGCCCAGGTAGTCGCCCCGGCGCTCTTTCTGGATGACGCTGAAATAGATGCGCCCGGAGGTGAAATTGTTGTTCTGGCTCATGGGCACGCCGAGGTAGCGCTCGTAGTGTCCGAGGTCGAGGTCGGTTTCGGCCCCGTCGTCGGTGACGTACACTTCGCCGTGCTGGAACGGGTTCATGGTGCCGGGATCGACGTTGATGTAGGGATCGAGCTTCTGGATGGTGACCTTGAGTCCCCGGGCCTGGAGCAGCGCGCCGATGGAGGCGGCGGCGAGCCCCTTGCCCAGGGAGGACAGCACCCCTCCCGTAACGAAAATAAACTTGGTCTTCATGGCATGCCGTCCTTGTTTCACGGGTCCGTCCCGGCGACCCCGGCGGAATGCGCCGACCGACGGGCCTTTGGCCCGGGCGCGGTTGACGCGGCCGTTGCGGCCCCGTATGTTCAGCCGCGCAACGTAAGCTTTCGGAAGCAATTTTTCAAGGAACCCTTGGGAGGATTTCCCCGTATGCCTCAGGTGCGTACCCTCGTGATCACCGGTTTCGGCTCCAACTGCGAGGTCGAATCGGCCCATGCCGCCCGCATGGCCGGGTCCGATGTCACCGACATCGTGTTCTTTTCCGACATCGTGGCCGGCCGGACACGGATCGACGCCTACAATTTTTTGATCTTTCCCGGCGGGTTTCTCGACGGCGACGATCTCGGCGCGGCCCAGGCCGCGGCCGTGCGCTGGAAACATGCCCAGACCGACGCGGGCGAGGCGCTGCTTGACCAGCTGCGCGCCTTTTTTGACGCCGGCGGCCTCATCCTGGGCATCTGTAACGGCTTTCAGCTGCTCGTCAAGCTCGGCTTGCTGCCGGCCCTTGGCGGGGCCTACTTCGCCCGACAGGTGAGCCTGGCCAACAACGACTCGGCCCGCTTCGAGGACCGCTGGGTAACGCTACGGGCCAACCCGCAAAGCCCGTGCGTGTTTACCAAAGGCCTTTCGGTCATCGACCTGCCCGTGCGCCACGGCGAGGGCAAGCTCGTGCCCATGGAGCCGGCCGTTCTCGACGAGCTCATGGCCAGCGGCGCGGTGGCCCTGCAATACGCCGACCCGGCCACGGGCGCGGTCACCATGGACTATCCGGCCAACCCCAACGGGTCGCCCCGGGCCATTGCCGGGCTGACCGACCCCACGGGCCGTATCCTTGGGCTCATGCCCCATCCCGAGGCCTTCAACCATCCGACCAACCACCCCGACTACACCCGGGGCGCGCGCCCGACCCTGGGCACGGCCCTTTTCGAAAACGCCGTGGCCTTCCTGCGCGCCGGGGCCTGATCGGACCTTGCCGCCAGCCGACGGCCCGGCCGGGAACCTCCCGCGCCGGGCCGTTTTTGCCGCCGCCGGCCCGAGAACGCCCGCCGGGCCGATGCCGCCGCCCAACGCTGCAGCGTCGTGCAGACTTCGGCCTTGCCAGCCGTTCCCGTGTCTGTTTAGCCGAGAACGCCTGGCGACCGGATAAGCCGTGTTCCCTTTACCTCTCTGGCCGACCTGCCGCCTCAACAATAACCCCTACCGCCGCGCTCCCCCTGCCAAGCGCGCCAGCCGGATAAACGCCATGGCTCTCGTTCCCGCCAAACGCTTCGCCGCCAATCTGTGCGAACTGCCCGCCCCGCCGCCCGGCTGGCCGGATTTCGAGACGATGATGGCCTTGGCCCTGGCCGAGGCCCGGGCAGCGGCGACCCTGGGCGAGACGCCGGTGGGCGCGGTCCTGCTCTCCGCCGACGGCGCACTGCTGGCCCAGGCCGGCAACGCGCCCATCACCACAAACGACCCCACGGCCCACGCCGAGATGCGGGTCTTGCGCCAGGCGGCGACCAAGGTCGGCAACTACCGGCTGCCCGGCACGATCCTGGTCGTGACCCTGGAACCGTGCCTCATGTGCCTGGGGGCCATGATCCACGCCCGGGTGGGCCTGCTCGTCTACGGCGCGACCGACCCGCGCGCCGGGGTCGTCGACTCCCGGCTGCCCGGCCCGGACCTGCCCTTTGTCAACCACCGCTTCAACGTGGTGTCCGGGATCATGGCCGGGGAATGCGGCGGGCTGTTGCGGGATTTTTTCCGGGAAAAGCGGCGCGGCGGCGCAGGTTGAAGCGCGCTTGGGGCCCACGCGAAAAAACGCTTGCCAAGCGGCCCGGTCGAGGATAATTTGCCGACTCCCTTCCAGCTCTCTGTGCGGAGAGGTACCGAAGTGGTCGTAACGGGCCCGACTCGAAATCGGGTTGCGGGTTAATAGCCTGCACGTGGGTTCGAATCCCACCCTCTCCGCCAATCACTCATCCAGCCAAGTCCGATAAAGTCCGAAAGTCCAGCAAAATCAACGCTAAATCGGCCGACAACTGTCCGAGGGCGTCTTTCTTTGTCGTTTGACATCCGGGTAACCGCTGGACAGCTCTTCGGATAACGGCGTTCCTCCCCATGACCGATACGGGCAACAGGCGCGAAACCCGCGCCCCGCCTACATCAAGCGGTTACCGGACGCAATCAAGACAGGCACCGCCATAGCAGCCTGGCCGGGCTCCTCTCAATGTCATCCTTTGCCGGCGTGCTTCTCCTCATGTGCGTTGACGCCTTTAGCCCTAGACGGTATCTCCCTCCTGTACTAGAGGAGGTCTACTAATGGACCTAGACCGTTGCCCTTGTGCCGGCAAGACCTTGGCCCGGCTTGTCCGGCCGGCCATCCTGACCATGCTCGGCCAAGAACCCCGCCACGGGTATGAGCTGCTCAAGCGCCTCGCGCCGTTGGCGCTCTTTCAGGGCCTGCCGCCCGACGCAGCAGGCGTTTACCGGACGCTGCGGGAGATGGAAGAGGAAGGCCTGCTGCGGGCGGATTGGGACATCGAAGGACGAGGTCCGGCCAAACGTCGCTATGCCGTTACCCCGGAAGGCGTGGCCTGTCTTGGGCGTTGGGTGGAAACCTTGACGACCTATCAGGCCTCCATCGACCAACTGCTCGGACAAGCGCGTCTGGCCCTTGGGCCTCAAGCCGAAAGGAAAGCCTCATGACCACGCCGCATTCCCCTGCCGCCCCCGGCGACGCGCCGGGCATGTCGCCTGATGTCCGGGACATCCTGGAAAAAGCCCAGGCCGCCGGCTTGTCCGGCCTGGCCGATGCCGTGCGCCTGCTTTCCCTCGACCCTGACAGCCTTGACGCGCACGCCCTGCGCCAAGCCGCCCACCAGGCCGCGCTGGCCTGGAACGGCGGCCAAGGAAGCGTCTGGTTCGCCGTGGGCCTCGACAGCGCGCCTTGTCCGAAAAGCTGCGCCTTCTGCGCCTTTGGGGAGAAATGGGGCATTGTCCGGGAGCCCTGGCGCATCGGGCTGGACGAGGCCTTGGCCGCTGTTCGCGAACACGACCTGCCCGGCGTGGGTTTTATCGTGCTGCGAACCACCGATGTTTTCCCCCTGGATGAACTGCTGGAATTGGCTCGCCGGGCAACGCCGTTGCGGCACGCCCGGTTGGTGGCCAACATCGGCGACTTTCGCGACGACAGGGCCGGCCAGCTGCACCGGGCCGGTTTTTTCATGATCTACCACGCCCTGCGCCTGCGCGAGGGCGAGGACACCGGCCTCTCCCCGGCCGCGCGGCTGCGGACCATGCAGGCCGCCCGTGACGCCGGCATCGAACTGGCCGCTCTGGCCGACCCCATCGGCCCGGAACACACCGCCGAGGAAATCGCGCGCAGCCTGTTCACCCACAAGGAGGCGGGGGCCACCGTTATGGGGGCCATGGCCCGGGTGCCCGTGCCGGGGACGCCCAAGGGTGAACTCCCCATGATCTCGCCCGCGAGGCTGGCCCAGGTCACGGCCGTGGCCCGGCTGGTCGCCGGCCCGCTCGTTCCCTGGATCTGCGCCCATCCGCCCGATGCCCTGGCCGCTGCGTCCGGGGCCAACGTCGCCGTGGTCGAATGCGGGGCCATCCCCCGGGACACCGGTCTGGCCGAGTCTGCCTGGCGGGCCTTTGCCATCGCCGACGCTCTGGCGATGCTGGAGATGGCCGGCTATCGCATCAAGGCCTCCGCGATGCCCTCCTGAAAGCATCATCCTCAAATTTGACCAGCCAAAGGAGGCTTCGATGTTGCGCCTGCTCTGTCTGCTTTTCTGTCTGGCCGTCGTTCCCGTGGCCCAGGCCGCTGCAGCCGAGCCCTACCGGGTCGGGACCTGGAAGACGGCCCAGACCATGCAACCGTTTCTTTATGAGCTGTTTTCGCCTGAAACGCGGGTGGACGTGCGCCCCTTCACCAACCCGGGCGACCAGAAGGCGGCGCTGTTGGCCGGCAGTCTGGACATGACGGGGACCACCTTGGCCCTGGCCATCCAGGCCGCCGCGCGTGGCGAGCCGGTCGTGCTCGTGGCGGCGCTTTGCAACAAGTGCTCGGCCCTGGTCGTGCGCAAAGGCGCGGGCATTGCCTCCCCGGCCGACCTCAAGGGGAAACGGATCGCCTACGTGCCGGGCACCATGCACGAAATCCTGTTGCGCGAGGTCCTCACCAGGGCCGGTCTTGACCCGGCCAAGGACGTAACGCTCATGCGTGTGGATTTCTTCGACATGGGCACGGCCCTGGCCAAGGGCGACGTGGACGCTTTTCTCTCCGGCGAACCCTTGCCCACCCAGGCGACGCTCCAAGGCTACGGCGAAATCCTGGCCTACCCCTATTTCGACGACGCCGTGGGTCCGATCAACGCCGGCTTGATCGTACGCAAGGACCTGATCGAGAGCCGTCCCGAGGCGGTCAGGGAGCTGGTGGCCGCCCACGTGCGGGCGACCAAACGCCTGCAGCAGGACAAGGCCCTATGGCTGGCCGAGGCCGCCGCCCGCTTTGGCGTCGACGCCTCGGTGTTGGCCGCCGCCTCCGGCAACATGGAATTGGCCTGGGACATGGACGAGGCCTTTGTCCGTCGTCTGGCCGCCCTGGGCGCGCGCATGAAGGCTCTGGGCCTGATTGAACGAGAACCGGATTACGCCGCCCTGGCGGACGCCCGTTTCGTGGCCGATTTCCGCGACCAGTAAGGCCATGTCGCTTGTTCGCCGTCTGGCCGTGCCGCTGGCCGCGCCGTGCCTGCTGGCGACAGTCTGGTGGTGGATCAGCCGGACCGGGCTCGTGCCGCCCTATCTGCTGCCCTCCCCACGGGCCGTCGGCGCGGCCCTTGGCGGCTACATCCTTGGCCGGCCGGGCGGCGACGCCTTTGCCGGGCGTTTCGTCGTCGACCTTGTCGCGAGCCTTGGCCGGGCGGGCTGCGGCTTTGCCTTGGCCGCCGCCCTGGGGCTGCCTTTGGGCATTGTCTGCGGGCGCACGCCGCTTCTGGCCCGGGCGCTTGCCCCGCTGGTCGACGGCCTGCGTTCCGTGCCGGGCATCTGCTGGCTCCCCCTGGCCCTGGTCTGGTTCGGCATCGGCTTTGGCGCGACCCTGTTCCTGGTCGCCCTGGCCGCCTTTTTCCCCATCTACCTCAATGCGGCGGCGGGTGCGGCGGCCGTGCCGACGGTCCTTATCCAGGCCGGGGCCATGCTCGGACTTTCCCCGGCGGCCGTTTTCTTCAAGGTCGTGCTCCCCGCCGCCATGCCGTCCCTGCGCACCGGACTGCGCCTGGGGCTCGGGGTCAGTTTCGCCTATCTGGTCCTCGGGGAACTGACCGGCGTGTCGGACGGCCTCGGGGCCATGGTCATGGACGCCCGGCTCACGGGGCGGGTGGATATGATCCTGACCGGCATCGTGCTGCTGGCGGTCCTGGGCTGGCTGGCCGACATCCTGTTGCGCCTGGCGCTGCGCGCGGCCTTTACCAGTGCGAGACGGTCATGACGCGCCCGATCCTTGAAGCCCGGGGGATCGTCAAAGGGTATGCCGGTGGGGCGCTCGTGCTGCCCGGGGTGACGCTGACGCTTGGGCAGGGGGACATCCTGGCCCTGCTTGGACCGAGCGGCTGCGGCAAGAGCACGCTGCTTGGCGTCCTGGCCGGCTTTCTGACCGCTGAGGCCGGGGAGGTCCTGTTGGACGGACGGCCCTGCGGCGGGCCGGGGCCGGAGCGGGCCGTGGTCTTTCAGGAAGACGCGCTGTTTCCGTGGCTGACGGCCTTGGAGAACGTCACCCTGGGCCTGGGGGCCGCCGGCCTGTCCAAAGCCGCGCGGCGCAAGCGGGCGCGAGACATGTTGGCCCGGGTGGGGCTGTCCGGTTTCGAGGGGCGCCTGCCGGGCGCGCTGTCCGGCGGCATGCGGCAACGCGTGGCCCTGGCTCGGGTCCTGGCCCTTTCGCCCCGGGTGTTGCTCATGGACGAGCCTTTCGCTGCCCTGGACGCCATCACCCGGGGACAGATGCACGAGCTTTTGATCGAACTGCATAAAACCCTGGACATGGCTGTCCTGCTCGTCACCCACGACGTGGCCGAAGCGGTGCGGCTTGCCGATGTCGTGCACGTCATGGGCCGGGCCGGCTGCGGTCTTGCGACCTCCTTGGCTGTCGCCGCCCCCCGTGCCTCCTTGCGCAAGGACCGCATCGCGGATGAGGAACGTCTCCAGTCGCTCCTTGAGACATGCGTCCCCAGCCCGTAAATAAAAATTTACGCGACCACCCCGCAGTTATACACCGCCTATATGTCCCCGGCGCTATACCCGGACCATCGACAGCCGCTTGAAGGAGGTTTTCGATGGATACGCTCTTCGTTGTCGTCACCTTGGCCCTTATCGTCGGTCTTCTCGGCCTGATCGAACTGCTTGATCGGCTGGACAGGAGTTGACCATGGATCTCGTCGTCTTGGCCCTTGCCGTGGCCCTTTTCGGCTATCTGCTAGCCGCCTTGTGCAAACCGGAGTGGTTCGAATGACCGTCAACGCCGTCATGCAACTCATCCTCTTCTTGATCCTGCTGCTCCTGCTCTCTTGGCCGCTGGGGCTCTACGCCGCCCGGGTCTACCAGGGGCGGCCCTGCGGTCTGGACAAAATTCTCGGCCCCCTGGAACGCCTGCTCTACCGCCTCTCGGGCGTCGATCCTAACCGGGAGATGAACTGGAAAACCTACGCCCTGGCCATGACCGGCTTAAACGCCCTGGGACTCCTGGCCGTCTACGGCCTGGAGCGCCTCCAGGGCGGCCTGCCGCTCAATCCCCTGGGACTGCCCGGCGTGGACCCCTTCGTGGCTATAAACACCGCCATAAGCTTCGCCAGCAACACCAACTGGCAGGCCTACGCCGGCGAGACCACCATGAGCATCCTGACCCAGATGCTCGGTCTGGCCGTGCAAAACTTCCTGTCCGCCGCCACCGGCATGGCCGTGGCCGTCGCCGTCATCCGAGGCATCGCCCGCCGGGAGACGACATCGCTTGGCAACTTCTGGCAGGACGCGACCCGCTCGGTGCTCTACATCCTGCTGCCGCTGTCCCTGGTCCTGGCCCTGGCGCTCATCTGGCAGGGCGTGCCCCAGACCTTCACCGCCCAGGTCGAGGCCGGCTGGATCGACCCGAGCGCCGTCTCTGTCGCCGCCCCGGACGGCCAGACCGCCCCGCCGGCCGGCCAGTCCCTCATCCTGGGCCCGGTGGCTTCCCAGGTAGCCATCAAGCAGCTCGGCACCAACGGCGGCGGCTACTACAACGCCAATTCCGCCCATCCCTTCGAAAACCCCACGCCTCTGACCAACCTGCTCGAAATGCTGGCCATCCTGCTCATCCCGGCAGCCTTTTGCCACACCTTCGGGATCATGGTCGGCGACCGGCGGCAGGGGTTGGCCTTGCTGGCCGCCATGACCATCCTCTTTGCCGCCTTCGCCGGCCTGACCATGGCCGCCGAAGCGGTCCCCAATCCCGCCCTGGCCGACATCGGCGTCCAGAGCGCCCCGAGCCTGGAAGGCAAGGAAGTCCGCTTCGGCCCGGCCGCCTCGGCCCTGTGGGCCGCCGTCACCACCGCCGCCTCCAACGGCTCGGTCAACGCCATGCACGACAGCTTCTCGCCCCTGGGCGGCCTGTGGCCCATGCTCCTCATGCAGCTGGGCGAAGTGGTCTACGGCGGCGTGGGATCGGGGCTCTACGGCATGTTGGTCTTTGCCGTGGTCACGGTCTTCGTGGCCGGCCTCATGGTCGGTCGCACCCCGGAATATTGCGGCAAAAAAATCGAACCCTTCGAGACCAAGATGGCCGCGCTGGTCATCCTCATCCCGCCCTTTGCCTGTCTGGCCGGCACGGCCCTGGCCTGCGTCATGGGTCCGGACGACGCCGTCTCCAACCCCGGCCCCCACGGGTTCTCCCAGATGCTCTATGCGTTTTCCTCCATGGGCAACAACAACGGCAGCGCCTTTGCCGGCCTGACCGCCACCTCGCCCTTCTGGACCCTGGCCGGGGGGCTGGCCATGTTCGTGTCCCGCTACTGGCTCATACTCCCCGTGCTGGCCCTGGCCGGCTCCCTGGCCCGCAAGAAGCGTCTGGCTCAGGGGCCGGGCACCCTGCCGACCCACGGCCCCATCTTCGTCGGCCTGCTCATGGCCGTGGTGCTGGTGGTCGGCGCGCTGACCTTCGTGCCGGCCCTGGCCCTTGGCCCTGTGGCCGAACAGCTGGCCCTTTTCAAATAGAGGTGTTTGCCATGTCCAAGCCCACCAAACGTCCGCTTTTCGATCCGGCCATCGTCCGCCAGGCCGGCCTTGATTGCCTGCGCAAGCTCGCCCCGAGCCGCCAAGCCCGCAATCCCGTCATGTTCACCGTCTATATAGGCAGCATCCTGACCACCGTCCTGGCCGTCCAGGCCGCCCTTGGTCACGGCGAAGCCCCGGTGGGGTTCGTTTCCGCCGTGGCCGCCTGGTTGTGGGCCACCATCCTTTTCGCCAACTTCGCCGAGGCCATGGCCGAGGGCCGGGGCAAGGCCCAGGCCGCCGCCCTCAAGGGCCTGCGCCGCGACGTCGTGGCCAAAAAGCTCGCCGCCCCCCGCCGCGACGCCGCCGTGGCCCAGGTCCCGGCCAGTGCCCTGGCCCGGGGCGATCTGTTCCTGGTCGAGGCCGGCGACCCCATCCCGTCCGACGGCGACATCGTGGAAGGCATCGCCTCAGTGGATGAATCGGCCATCACCGGCGAAAGCGCCCCGGTCATCCGCGAGGCCGGCGGCGACCGCAGTGCCGTCACCGGCGGCACCCGCCTGCTCTCCGACTGGCTCATCGTACGCGTGGCCTCCAATGCCGGCGAAACCTTCCTCGACCGCATGATCTCCCTGGTCGAGGGAGCCAAGCGCCGCAAAACGCCCAACGAAATCGCGCTTAATATCCTGCTCGCCTCCCTCACCTTGGTCTTTCTGGTGGTCTGCGTCACCCTGCGCCCCATGTCGGCCTATGCCGTGGCCGCCGCCGGCCAGGGCCAGGCCGTGACCATCACCGCCCTGACCGCGCTGTTTGTCTGCCTGGCCCCCACCACCATCGGCGGCCTGCTCTCGGCCATCGGCATCGCCGGCATGGACCGCCTCATCCAGGCCGGGGTCATCGCCACCTCGGGCCGGGCCGTGGAAGCCGCCGGCGATGTGGACGTGCTGCTCCTCGACAAGACCGGCACCATCACCCTGGGCAATCGCCAGGCCTCGGCCTTCCTGCCGGCCCAGGGCGTGGACGAACGCGCCCTGGCCGAGGCGGCCCAGCTCGCCTCCCTGGCCGACGAAACCCCGGAAGGCCGTTCCATCGTGGTCCTGGCCAAGGAACGCTTCGGCCTGCGCGGCCGGGACCTGACCGCCATGGGCGCGACCTTCGTGGCTTTTACGGCCCAGACCCGCCTGTCCGGCGTGGACCTGCCCGGCCGGACCATCCGCAAGGGCGCGTCCGACGCGGTCAAGGCCCTGGCCGAGGCCTCGGGCCAGCGCCTGCCGGCCGAGGTCGAACGGGCCATCCACGAGGTGGCCAAATCCGGCGGAACCCCCCTGGTGGTGGCCGAAAACGGCCGGGCGCTTGGCGTGGTCTGGCTCAAGGACATCGTCAAGGGCGGCATCCGCGAACGCTTCGCCGAACTGCGGGCCATGGGCATCAAGACCATCATGGTCACCGGCGACAATCCGCTGACCGCCGCCGCCATCGCCGCCGAAGCCGGGGTGGACGACTTCCTGGCCGAGGCCACCCCCGAGGCCAAGCTGGCCCGCATCCGCCAGTACCAGGCCGAGGGCAAGATGGTGGCCATGACCGGCGACGGCACCAACGACGCCCCGGCCCTGGCCCAGGCCGACGTCGGCGTGGCCATGAACTCCGGCACCCAGGCCGCCAAGGAAGCCGGCAACATGGTCGACCTCGACTCCAACCCCACCAAGCTCCTGGAAGTGGTGGCCATCGGCAAGCAGCTGCTCATGACGCGCGGGTCGCTGACCACCTTTTCCATCGCCAACGACATCGCCAAATACTTCGCCATCATCCCGGCCGTGTTCATCGCCATCTACCCGCAACTGGGCATTCTCAATGTCATGGGGTTGGCCACGCCCAAATCAGCCGTGCTCTCGGCCGTCATTTTCAACGCGCTTATCATCGTCTTTCTCATCCCTCTGGCCCTTCGCGGCGTCAAATACGTGCCCGTGCCCGCCGCCGTCGCCCTGCGCCGCAACCTCCTCGTCTACGGCCTCGGCGGCCTGGTCGTGCCCTTCGTCGGCATCAAAGGCATCGACCTCGCCATCTCCGCCCTGGGCTGGGCTTGAAGAAAGAAAAGAGAAGAAATGCCTCCGGCGGCCGGGAGGGGGTAACCCCCTCCCGGACCCTCCCTGAAAGGGGGGTGAGGGGACGGGGTGGAACAGGCGCGGAGGCGGGAGGGTTGGAGAAGCCTGTTAAGTGCCCGAACGCGTAAGTATGCGGTTTGCGGCTGGATCGAAAAACAGAAAGCGGTCAAAACACCGCAAGACATAGGGAGAAAAGAGATGTTTGCGAGCTTTATGCGGGAGCTTAAACCTTCCTGTCTGATGTTTCTGTGGCTGAGCCTGATCACCGGCGTCGCCTATCCCCTGGCCGTGACCGCCCTGGGCGGGGCTTTTTTCCCCCATCAGGCCGCCGGTTCGTTGGTTTCACGGGGCGGTGCCGTGGTGGGTTCGGCGCTGATCGGTCAGCCTTTTGCCCCGGGACGCTATTTCACCGGCCGGCCCTCGGCCACCACGCCCTTCCCCTGCAACGCCACCTCCTCCGGAGGTTCCAACCTGGCCCCGACCAACCCGGCCCTGGCCGAGGCAGTCAAGGCGCGCACGGCCGACCTCGACGCCCTGGCCTCCGGCCGACCGGTCCCCATGGATCTGGTCACGGCCTCGGCCAGCGGCCTCGACCCGCACATCGCCCCCGAGGCTGCCCTCTGGCAGGCCCCGGCTGTGGCCAAGGCCCGGGGCTTGACCGAAAAAGACGTGACTGCGCTGATCGCCAGCCAGACCGAAGGCCGGCTCCTGGGCGTCTGGGGCGAGGAGCGCGTCAACGTGGCTCGGCTCAATTTGGCCCTGGATGCCCTGGCCGGCGCGAAGTAAGGTGGGGCCATGCGCGACGAGGACAAACGGCCCGACCCCGATGCCCTGCTGGCCATGGTGCGCCGTGAGGAAGAGGAGAAACGGCGCGGACAGCTGCGGATCTTCCTCGGTATGGCCCCGGGCGTGGGCAAGACCTATGCCATGCTCGAAGCGGCCCGCCTCAAAATGGCCGAAGGCGTCGCCCCCCTGGTCGGCGTGGTCGAGACCCACGGCCGTCAGGACACCGAAGCCCTGCTCTACGGCATGGACCTGCTGCCCCGTCAGCGTATCGACTACCGGGGGCATGTGCTGGAGGAATTCGACCTCAACGCCGCCCTTAAGGCCCGCCCGCCCCTTATCCTCGTGGACGAACTGGCTCACGCCAACGCCCCGGGCTGCCGCCATCCCAAACGCTGGCAGGACGTGGAGGAACTCCTCGAACACGGCCTCAACGTCTGGACCACGCTCAACGTCCAGCACCTGGAGAGCTTAAACGACATCGTGGCCCAGATCACCGGCGTGCGGGTGCGCGAGACCGTGCCCGACGCCGTGCTGGCCAAGGCCCAATCGGTCATTCTTGTCGACCTGCCGCCCGAGGACCTGCGCCAGCGTCTGCGCGACGGCAAGGTCTATCTGCCGCGCCAGGCCGAATGGGCCGGGGAAAACTTCTTTCGCAGCGGCAACTTAAACGCCCTGCGCGAACTGGCCCTGCGCCAGACCGCCAGCCGGGTCAACACCGAGGTGCTGGTCTACCGCAAGGGCCACGCCATCGAAACCACCTGGCCCACGGCCGAGCGCATCCTGGTCTGCGTCGGCCCTTCGCCCACCTCGGCCACCCTGGTACGGGCGGCCAAACGGCTGGCCGACGGTCTCCACGCCAATTGGCACGCCCTGTTTATCCAAAAAAGCCCCGAAGGCACGCCCACCGCCCGGGCCATGGACAACCTGCGCCTGGCCCAGGAACTCGGTGCCCAGACCCATGTACTCACCGGAGCCGACGTAGCCAAGCTGATTGTCGGCTTCGCCCGCCAGCACAACGTCACCCGCATCGTCATCGGCAAGCCGCTTCGCCGCAGCCTCCTCGATATTCTGCGCGGCAGCCCGGTGGACCGGCTGGTGCGTGAAAGCGGCGAGATCGACGTCCACGTCATCAAAGGCCAGGACCCCCGCGCTCCGGCCTCGCGCCCGCCCCGCCGGGCGCTCCCCAGGGGAAGATGGCGCGATATGGCGGCCGCCCTGGGCATCGTGGCCGCCTGCTCGGGGGCCTGCTTCGCCATGTTCCCCTACTTCGAACCGGCCAATCTCATCATGGTCTATCTGGTGGGCGTCGTGGCCGCTTCGGTCTGGCTGTCCCGGCGGGCCTCGGTCGCCGCCTCCATCGTCAGCGTCCTGGCCTTTGACTTCTGTTTCGTGCCGCCCCGGTTCAGCTTTTCCGTCTCCGACGCGGGCTACCTCGTCACCTTCGCCATCATGTTGCTGGTGGCCCTGGTCTTAAGCGGCATGGCCTCGCGGTTGCGCGCCCAGGCCGACAGCGCCGTGCTGCTCGAACGCCAGGCCTCGGACTTAAGCGAATTCTCCCGCAACCTGGCCATGGCCCGGGGCGCGGCCAATCTGTTGCGCGTGGCCCATGAGCACATCGCCCGCATCTTTGGCTGCACGGCCTTTGCCCTGACGCCAAACGCCGACGGCAAGCTCGAAAACGCCTTTGTCTCCGAGGCCAATGAGGCCCTGGACGACAAGGATGTGGGCGTGGCCCAGTGGGTCTTTGACAACGCCAAGCCGGCCGGCCTCTCCACTCAGACCCTGGCCGAGGCCGACGCCCTGTACCTGCCCCTGGCCGGCTCCGAGGGCGTGCTGGGCGTCATGGGGCTGCGTCCCGACGCCCCGGAGGCGGCCGACGCCCTGGAGTTGCCCGACCGTCGCCGGCTCCTCGACGCCGTGGCCCAGCAGACCGCCCTGGCCCTGGACGTGGACCGGCTGGAGGAAAAAGCCAAAACGACGCTGGTCGCGGCCGAGCGGGAAAAGCTGCGGGCCGCCCTGCTTTCCACCGTCACCCACGACTTCAAGACGCCACTGGCCGCCATCGCCGGCTCGGCCGAAAGCCTCATGGCCCTGGGCCGGGCCGCCACGCCCGAGGTGCGCCGGTCCCTGGAGGAAAATATCGCCCACGAGGCCTCGCGCCTGGAGCGGCTGGTGGACAACCTGCTGCGCATCGCCGCCCTGGAGTCCGGCTCGGTCGTGCCGGACATCCGGCTCATCCCCCTGGAGGATGTGGTCGGCGCGGTCCTGGCCCGCCTGGAAACCGCCCTGGCCGGCCGCGAGGTGCGCCTGGACATCCCGGCCAATCTGCCCCCCATCCCCATGGACGAAGTGCTCATGGAACAAGCGCTTTTAAACCTTCTGGAAAACGCGGCCAAACACACGCCGCCCGGCACGCCCGTCGGCATAACCGCCGCCGTGCGCGGCGGCCGAGTCGTCATTGCGGTGCGCGACGCCGGCCCGGGGCTGCCGCCGGGCGATCCGGATAAACTCTTTGAGCGGTTCCAGCGCGGCGACCGGGCCGGCCCCAGCGGCTACGGCCTGGGCTTGGCCATCTGTCGGGCCGTGGCCAAGGCCCACGGCGGTTCCATCGTCGCCGAGGCCGGCAAACCCCAGGGCGCAACATTCACCATCACCCTTCCCCTGGAAGCCCATGAGCACCCCGACCATCCTCGTCGTTGACGACGAGCCGGCCATCCGCCGGTTCCTCACCCCCTTTCTTGCGGCCGAGGGCTATGCCGTCATCGAGGCCGGCTCGGGCCGCGAGGCCTTGGCTCTGGCCGAGTCCCATGATCCCGACGTCATCCTGCTGGACCTGGGACTGCCCGACCTCGACGGCGAGGAGGTGCTGCGCGCCCTGCCCATGTGGCGGCGCGCCAGGGTCATCGTGTTGTCGGTGCGCTCCCGGGAGCGCGACAAGGTGACGGCTCTTGATCTCGGCGCTTCGGACTATCTGACCAAGCCCTTCAGTCTGGCCGAGTTGGCGGCGCGCATTCGAGTCTGCCTGCGCCGAAGCGCGGCTCCGGGCGAGGCCGCGCCGTCGCGCTACGTCTTTGGCGAGCTGTCCGTCGACCTGGAAGGCCATACCGCCGCCCTGGCCGGGGAAGACGTCCATCTGACGCCCACGGAATTCAAGCTCCTGGCCTTCCTGGCCCGCCACGCCGGCAAGGTGGTCACCCACGGCCAGCTCCTGCAGGCGGTCTGGGGCCGCCACAGCCAGGGCCAGGAACATTACGTGCGCATCCACATCCACAAGCTGCGCCAGAAGATCGAGCAGGACCCGGCTAGGCCCCGCTACCTGCGCACCGAGACCGGCATCGGCTACCGGTTTGCCGGTTAGGACAATATGACGAAACAGTAATTCGCCTCCCAAAGCCCGGACTGCTACTGCTTTGGGGCGATTTCGCCTCCGTTATGGGCGTCTTGCAAGGTTGACGCCATGCCTCTGAAAAAAAAGGACGTCTGTTCCCACTGTAAAAGGCCGGCCTGGCATGAGATGGCCTGTTTTGGCGACCTTGAAGCCGTTTGCTGGATCTGCAGCGCCTGCGGCAACAGGCGGTCCAAACCAAGACTTCGCCTGAACGATACGAGACAATCGTACCAACTGATCATCCGAACGTCTTCCGGAAATCTGGACGTCGCCCTGTGCAACATCAGCAACAACGGCGCGAAGCTCCGGCGCATCGGTCCGACGACCTCTTGCCCCGCCCAAGGCACGACCGTTTTCCTCGTCCTTGACGCCCGCCGGCTTCCCAGCCAAGAAGCGGCCATACGCGCCGTCGTGCGATGGACCGAAGGCGATCTCCTCGGTCTGGCCTTTGACGCGCCCCTGGCCCTGGCCCCAGAAGCCCTGGCCCAGGCCTTGGGCGACGCTCCCGAAAGCGGCGATCATCCCTGAATACGTCGTCGAAACCGCCCCCGCGCTCCAGGCAAACCATGTCCAACCCCACGCCGCCGCTCTCGCCCCGCGCCCTGGCCATCCTCCTGGCCATGGCCTGCCTGCTTTCCCTGGCCGGAGCCGCCGCCCTGGGCCTGGATCTGTATGCCGGACTCAACACTGGCGCGTTTCGCCTGGTGCGCCATCCCGTCACCCGCGAAGCGCCCACGCTGTTTACCGCTGTGGCCGTCATGGAAGCCTGCGGCGTTGCGTTATGTCTGGCCGTGGGACTGCTCGAAGCCTTCCTCATGATCCGTTGCATGGGAAAAGCCCGGCGCGGCAAGCGGTTTTGACGCATTGATTGTCCCACCCGCGAAGCCAAAAGCATCACGTCCAGCGACGGGATCTGATCAGGCGACCAAATCCGACGATTTGGCCTGCGCCAGGATGTATTCGGGATACGTCAAACGAAAAAGTCGTCTGGCCTGCCGCAGGCCTGCCATGACAGGTTCGGACGCCATCGCGCCCATTTCCTCTACATAGCCGTCGAGCGCCTGGATGATGGAAAAGTTGAACGTGAGGCAGGCCGACTCAATGGCGGCCAACAGAGCTTGATCATTTTGGCTTTGCACCAGCCGGCGCAGATAGTCTCCGAGCAGATCGACGTCGCAGGCGTAGCCCAATGCCTGAGCGAAAACGGCATCGTTCTCCCTGCCGTCATGGGGAAACTGTCGCAGCAGGTTGGAAAGGCTGAGGGCATTTCCCGGCACATGGAAGGCAAGGACGGCCAAACGAGCCTCCTCGGCGCTGCCGGTGGTGACGGCGCGTATAAGGAAGGATTCCGCCAAGGCAATAAAGAGCTTGGCGCATGCGTTGCCCTTTCGCCAATGCTCCCGGGAGCGGCCGTCGATCAAGGCTTCAAGGGTTGCCCCAGGCGCGACCAGACCACAAGAGTAATCGTCAATCCACTGCAAGACGATCATGTCGCCGGACTTCCAGTATCTTTTACACTCGACATAATGCAGTCTAAAAAGGGATTCGTGATCTGTACCAAGAAAAAATGGCTGCAAATATCCCAAAACATATTGAAGACGCTGATACTCCATGTAATCATCATCTGAAATCAAGTGATCATGAAAAATACTGCAACATTGCCGCATGACTGCATCGGCTTGTGAATTTTTTACTACATAACCGCGAGTACCCAATTTCGACGTTGTTTCGTCAATGTCGTCTAATTGCTGATCAATCGCTGTCCCTCGATAACAAGTCAATTTGGAATTTATGGATTGCAGCGATGGGAAATCAATTTGCTTCATGACCCTTAGGGTTTCCTGGATTTCGGAAACGCTTGTCCACGGATCGAAAAAAATAAATCCGGGATTGATGGTAATGCACAAATCATTAAGGACGGCAATGGCCCGAATGTGTTCCTCGACGGTTTCTCTTTTATTGTAGCGGTCAAGAACAGCCTGGGAAAACGACTCGATGCCGAGAAACACGCCAGCCAGGCCGGCGGCTTTCAAGATTTTCAGCAGTGTTTTGTCTATGGCCGAGGAACGGCACATAAATCCAAAACGAATGGCGGGAAGTTTGTCCCGAACAAGCTTGGCGAAACGTTCGGCCCGCGAAAAAGACGGTTTGGAATTAAGAATAAAATTATCATCAACAAAATAAAAATGAGCGATATTATATGTCTTATAGAGAAAAATCATCTCATCGACTACGTCGTCTATGTCTCGAGGCCGCCATTTCCTGATGGGACCAGCCTTGGGGATACTGCAAAAACTGCATCGGTACGGACAACCACGCGAAGCGGCAACGCTCGCCTGGGGGTGCATCTTGATCTGCCAGGACAACATGTCCCGGACAGGCCAGGCAAGAGCGTCCACATCAAGGGCTTGCTCCTGGACAAGCTCCAAGACCCCTCCAGGAGCGGCGTCCTCAAGCAACTCCAGCGCCTTTGGGACGAGCGCCTCACCTTCGCCTCGAATGATCGCGTCCGGGCTGAAACAGGCCAACTCCCCAGCCGGCAGGGAAGAAGCCAGTATGCCGCCAATGATGATTTTCGCGCGGGGATTACGCTTGCGGACCTGAGCGGCCAGTGCCGCGCCTTGACTGGCGTTCATGGCCGATAAACTCAAGCCGACGTAATCCGGCGCGATAGCATTGAGCACTTCGGGGATGTGGGCCATAACCTTGTCCACAAGACAGCAATCCCAAAGCGTCACATCATGGGTCTTGCCTAGATTCCGCCGAACGGAGGCAGCGACATAACCCAAACCAAGATTTTCAAGATGCAATTGCGGCCCTGTATCAGGATTTGGTGGTGGATTGACCAACAACACTTTTTTCCGGATCGCCATATCTCGTGCCCTCCTGACCGTCATGTTTCAATACCGTACAAAGAACTCCGTTTGTTCAGGTTTTTTAGTCGAGATGCATCGGGAATAGTTACACCATTTCAGTTGATTTCAGGAATGCCCGTGCCCCACGGACTTGCGCACGCCTGCCGAGTGCCGCAGCCTCCAGGGAAGCGTCCCTGCCGCCATCGACCTGCCAACAGCTGGAAACAGCATGCCAACTGGAATTTGCATTTGTCGCAATGGTTTCCCGCCAACCGCTTGCCGTGCCTAAGCATTTCTACAGGAAAATATTTGGATCAGAAATTGCTTTGTGAAGGACGGCACAAGGTACGGAAACTTGTGGACAACACCACGGTCGCGGCGCGTCGGCAGGCAACCTCAGGCATCACCGGCAATCCCTGTTGGGATAGGAGAAAAGGAGCCTATGAGCCAGAAGACAGGACTCACCGAGGACAAGGTCGCGCTCCTTGTCGGGGCCAGCGTGTTCATCCTGGCCTTTTGCAACGTATTCGGGCTGGATTTGCTCGGTTGGGTGGTCAAGCCCAACATCTGGACGTCG
>JAEZEM010000163.1 GCA_023417745.1 Pseudomonadota bacterium | reverse complement strand
CTGGCCAAGATCGAAGGCCGCAATCCGGCCTATTCCGTCAAGGACCGCATCGGCGCGGCCATGATCGAGGATGCCGAGTCGCGTGGCGTCTTGCGCCCGGGCATGGAGCTGGTCGAGCCCACCAGCGGCAACACCGGCATCGCCCTGGCCTTCGTGGCTGCGGCCAAGGGCTATCCCCTCACCCTGGCCATGCCCGAGACCATGAGCCTGGAGCGGCGGCGGGTATTGGCCTTTCTGGGGGCCAAGCTGGTGCTGACGCCGGGCGGCGAAGGCATGGTCGGGGCCGTGCGCCGGGCCGAGGCCATGGCCGGGGCCGACCCTGGGCGCTATTTCCTGCCCCAGCAGTTCAAGAATCCGGCCAACCCGGCCATTCACGAGCGCACCACCGGCCCGGAAATCTGGGCCGCCACCGATGGCGCGGTGGACGTGGTGGTCAGCGGGGTGGGCACCGGCGGCACCATCACCGGCATCTCCCGATTCCTCAAAAAGACCCAGGGCAAAGCTGTCGAAAGCGTGGCCGTGGAACCGGCGGGAAGCCCGGTCATCAGCCAGACCCTGGCCGGCCTGTCCCCGGCTCCCGGACCGCACAAGATTCAGGGCATCGGCGCGGGGTTCATCCCGGACACCCTGGACCTGACGCTGCTTGACCGGGTGGAGCGGGTGGAAAACGACGAGGCCATCGAAGCGTCGCGGCGGTTGGCTCGGGAAGAAGGCATTCTGGCCGGCATTTCCTCGGGCGCGGCCGTGGCCGCCGCCTTGCGTCTGGCCGGCCTGGACAGCCACGTCGGCAAGACCATCGTGGTCATCCTGCCCGACGCGGCGGAACGCTACCTGTCCACGGCGCTTTTTGAAGGGGTGGGGGAAGCGTAGCCGTCTGTCTTGGCGCAAATCTGGGGGAATCGTATGGAAACGTATGTCCGACCGGCGTCAGACGGCGCGTCCGTGAGCGAGGACGAGACGGCGGCGCGTATCCGCGAGCTCAAGGCCAGGTTGGGCGGCGACGTGCTGCTCCTGGCCCACCATTATCAGCGCGACGCCGTGGTGGCCGTGGCCGACGTCGTGGGCGACTCGTTGCGTCTGGCCCGGGCGGCGGCCGAGGCCACGGCCCGGCACATCGTGTTTTGCGGCGTGCGCTTCATGGCCGAGACCGCCGACATCCTGACCGATCCGGGACAGGCCGTGTACCTGGCCGAAGCGAGCGCCGGCTGTTCCATGGCCGACATGGCTTCCGTCGACGCCCTGGAAGCGGCCTGGGACGAACTGGCCGCAGCCGGGGCCGGGAGGGTGCTGCCCGTGGCCTACGTCAATTCCACGGCCGCGCTCAAAGCCTTCGTGGGCCGCCATGGGGGGCTCGCCTGCACCTCGTCCAATGCCGTCCAGGCCCTGTCCTGGCTTCTGTCCCAAGGGGCCAAGGCGTTTTTCTTTCCGGACGAACACCTTGGCCGGGGCGCTGCCCGGGAACTGGGCCTGCCTCTGACGGATATGGTCGTGTGGGATCGCGGCAAGGCGCGCGGCGGCCTGGACGCCAGGACCATGGCTGAAGCTCGGGTCTATCTCTGGAACGGGTACTGCGTGGTGCACCAGATGTTCGAACCCCAGGACGCGACGGCCTGGCGGGAAAAGGAGCCGGGCATCCGCGTTATCGTTCACCCGGAGTGCCGTCTGGACGTCATCCGGCAGGCCGACGCCTACGGTTCCACGGAAACCCTGGCCCGGATGGTGGATGCCGCCCCGGCCGGCAGCAAGTGGGCCGTGGGCACGGAAATCAACCTGGTGGCGCGTCTGGCCGAGCGCAATCCCGACAAGTTGGTCGTTTCCCTTTCGCCTCACCAAGCCCTTTGCGCCAACATGTACCGCACCCGCCCCAAATCGGTGTTGCGCGTGCTGGAGGCTGTCGCGGCGGGTGCGCCTCCGCCACCGGTGCGCGTGGACCCGGCCGTGGCCGGCCAGGCGCGCCTGGCTCTTGAACGCATGCTCGCCTGCGCCTGACGGAGGTGTCCCATGGCGGCCGTCTATTTCGACAACAACGCCACCACGCCCCTGGACCCCAAGGTCTTTGCGGCCATGGAGCCGTACTTGCGGGAATGCTGGGGCAACCCGTCGAGTCCCCACCAGTACGGGCAGCGGGCCAGGCAGGCCGTGGAGGAGGCCAGGGGGCAAGTTGCCTCCCTCCTCGATTGCCCGGCCGAACGGCTCGTGTTCACCAGCGGCGGCAGCGAGGGCAACAACACGGCCATCCTGTCCGCCGTGCTGGCCGACCCGGGCAAGAAGCGGGTGGTCGTCTCTCCGGTGGAGCACCACTGCGTGCTGCGCCGGTTGGAGCACCTGCGCGAACATGGCGGCGTTGAGGTGGTCTTCGTGCCCGTGGACGGCCAGGGCCGGCTTGACCTGGACGCGCTGGCCCGGGCCGTCACGCCGGACACGGCGCTGGTGAGCCTCATGGCCGCCAACAACGAGACGGGCGTGCTGTGGCCTCTTGGAGAAATCGCCGCCATTGTCAAAGCCAAGGGAGCGCTTTGGCACTGCGACGCCGTGCAGATGGTCGGCAAGGAGCCCCTGTCCCTGCGGGACGTGCCTGCGGATTACCTGACCGTCTCGGCCCACAAGCTTCACGGTCCCAAGGGGGTCGGGGCGCTGTACGTCGGCCGGGGCGCGCCGTTTACCCCGCTCATTTTTGGCGGCGGCCAGGAATCCGGTCGACGAGCCGGCACGCTCAACGTCGCCGGCATCGTCGGCTTCGGCCAGGCCGCCGCCCTGGCCCGGGCCTTTTTGTCCGTGGACGGACACAACCGCCTGCGAGAACTGCGGGACCACCTGGAAGACGGCATCCTGGCCGCCGTTGGCGACGCGACCGTTCACGGCGGCCAGACCCAACGGCTCGCCAACACCGTAAGCCTCGCCGTCGCCGGCGCGCCCCAGGAAGTGCTCCTGGCCGAACTTGATGACCGGGACTTCGCGGTTTCGACCACCTCGGCCTGCCAGTCCGGCTCGACCGCTCCGTCCCATGTCCTGGCCGCCATGGGCCTGCCGGACCGCTTTTTGCGCAGCACCCTGCGCCTGTCGCTTTCCCGGATGAACA
>JAEZEM010000097.1 GCA_023417745.1 Pseudomonadota bacterium | reverse complement strand
ATCAACGAATCCCTCGACAATGACCCGCCCGGCCCCGGCCCGGCCGGCCGTCTGGGCGTAGTCCCAGGAAGCCTCGGCCGAGGCGGCGTCCCGGGCCACGCTTTGGCCCTTGCCCGACGACGACATCACGGGTTTGACCACGCAGGGAAAGCCCACGGCGTCGCAGGCGGCCAGGAACTCTTCCCGGGTGTCGGCGAAGCGGTAGGGCGAGGTGACAAGGCCCAACTCCTCGGCGGCCAGGCGGCGGATCCCCTCGCGGTCCATGGTCAGGCGGGCGGCCCGGGCCGTGGGCACCACCGGATAGCCCTCGGCTTCGAGCTTGAGAAGCTCCTCGGTGGCGATGGCCTCGATCTCGGGCACGATGTAGTCGGGCTTTTCGGCCTCAATGATGGAGCGAAGGGCAGCGGCGTCGAGCATGCTGACCACGTGGCGGCGATGGGCCACCTGCATGGCCGGGGCGTTGGGGTAGCGGTCCACGGCGATGACCTCGACGCCCAGGCGCTGGGCTTCGATGGCCACTTCCTTGCCGAGTTCACCGGAACCGAGCAGCAATATCTTGGTCGCGGACGCGGTCAGCGGCGTGCCGATGGTGGTCATGGGGGCCTCCTGAAGTGGGGAATGTCGGGCGGCGACAACGTATAAGGGCGGCGCGGCCAGGACAAGGGGGAGATGGCGGCTTTATGGCAAAAAGCGGCGTTTCGCCTCAGGCCCGGCATTGCTCGGCTGCGGCCTGATCGCGTCCGGCGGCCTTGGCCCGGTAGAGTTGGCCGTCGGCCCGGGCCAAAAGATCGAGGGGCGAGCCGCCGGGCAGGCAACGCGCCGTGGCCGCGCCGCAACTGATGGTGACGCGGCAGGCCGTGGGCGAGGCCTCGTGGGGGATGTCCAGGCAGGCCACGGCCTGGCGCAGGCGTTCGGCCAGGGCGGCGGCGGCCGGCGCGTCGGTCTCGGCCAGAATGCAGGCAAACTCCTCGCCGCCGTAGCGGGCGACCAGATCGCCGGCCCGGGTGACGTTTTGGCGCAACGCCTCGGCCACCCGGCGCAGGCAGGCGTCGCCCTGGATGTGGCCGTAGCGGTCGTTGAAGGCCTTGAAGTGGTCGATGTCGATAAGGACAAGGGACAGCGACGCGCCGCCTCGGGCATGGCGGCGGTATTCCCGGGTCAGGGCTTCATCGAAGCAGCGGCGGTTGGCGATGCCGGTCAGTCCGTCCAGCAGGCTTTGCTCGGCCAGACGCTTGTTGGATGCCGCCAGGGCCGTCTCGGCTTTCTTGCGGGCGTCGATGTCGGTGATGACGGAAAACGCCCCGGCGTAGCTTCCGGCGGCGTCCAGGACGGCCCGGGCCGAAATCTGCACCCATTTCCGGCGGCCGTCCTTGCCCATCAGGCAGCGTTCGTAGACGCTGTCGAGGCCCTGGGCCCGTTCGGCCTGCTTGGCTGCGGCGTCCTCGAACTGGTCCTTGGCCAGAAAATCCAGATGCGGTTTGCCCAGGACCTCTTCCACGGGGTAGCCCACCATGTCGGCCATGCGCTGGTTCAAAAACGTGACGCGGCCGTCCTTGTCCAGGGCCACGATGCCTTCCAGGGCGTTGTCCACGATAAAGCGGTACTGGGCGTCTTGTTCGCGCAAGGACCGCCGGGCCCGCTCCAACGCCTCGTCGCTCTTTTGCTGGGCCAAAAGGAGCAGCGAAAATCCGCTGACCAGAAGCATGACGTAAACAGCCGTCGGAATGACGGCGTCGAGGGCGGCGACAGGCGCCAGTCCGCCCAGGGCCAAGGCGCTTTGGGCCGCGAACACGGCGGCCAGCAAGACAAAGCAGCCGCCAAGGACGACGCGTAGGGACGGCTCCCGTTCCTGGTGCGCCAATAAGGCCCAGGCAGGCAGGGCATAGAAAATCGCGTGCAGCGCCGGCAGCATGACCATGCGCCGCTGTGGAGCCAGACCGGCGGCGACAAGGGTGAGAACAAGGATAATGCCGGCGGTCCAAAGGTGCGTGCGCCGACTGACGGGATGGCCGCAAATGGCGAAAAGAGCCCAGCATTCGTAGGCGCAGCCCGTCAGGAGCAGGGGCGCGGCGACGATGGGGAAGTCGGGTGGGGTCGGACTCAGGAAATAGAGGCACAGCGAGCCGGCCCCCTGGAGGCATTTGGCCGTGATCCAAAACGGGATGCGCTGTTCGCGCGGCTTGTTGCGCTCAAAGATGTAGAGCAGGCCGGCAAAGACGAACGAGCCGATGGCGAGGCTCAAGATAAGCGAGCTTTGGTCCATGCAATAACGTCTTGATCCCTTGCCGTGGGTGACGGAGGCGGCAGGGCCAAGGGTACGGCTGTGGCCTTGTCGCTTTAAAACAACAACGTGCCTGGGGGCTTTGCGCCTGATTCCCGGCGTTTGGGGTTACTAGCCTGTGCCGGCAGGCGAGGCAAGGGCCGTCCAAAAGGCGGCAGGTCGTGTCGAAGGCGGCGGTGTGTGTGGGGCTGGCGGAATGGAATACGGCGTTAAGCGGGCTTGATGCGGCAAAGTCGGAGCCTTCGCCTTTAAGGATGACTGGGCGGCGTCGCTTGGGAAATGTGGTCGCTGCGCCCAAAGCCTGGGGAAAAGTCCTTGACGCCCGCCCCCGCCCCGCGTAGACAGCCTCTCCCGCTGCGGGAAACCGCGCCGGGCCCGAGCAGGGGTCGCAAGAAACCTGGGCGGGATTGAAAAAAAGCGTTGACGGGTCGGGTGGGCGAGCGTAGACACGCTCCTC
>JAEZEM010000475.1 GCA_023417745.1 Pseudomonadota bacterium | reverse complement strand
TCTTCTAGCAGTTTCAGCGGAGCCGTGCCGGCTGCGCGCGCCGGCAGCGGCGCGGCGGCGGGCATGGCACGCATGAGGGCGCGGGCCAATTCCCGGCCGCGTTCGAACCGGGCCTGGCCCACGGCGTCGCTGGCGGCGGCCAGGAAAAGCCCTTCTCCGCCTCGGGATTTCCAGGACGCGCCGGGGCCGTAGGCGGCGTTTTCGACCCGGGCGACCAGGGCGGCCAGGGCGTCGGACGGTTCGCGACCATAGCCGTAGGCGGCGATGCCCATGGCTGCCGGATCGCTCACCCGAGCGGCATGGAGCGAAACGAGCAGGTCCACGCCGTAAAAACCGGCCAATCCGGCCCTGGCCCAGCCGGGCAGGGACACGTCGGCGGTGCGGGTGAGGTGGATGATCACCTCGTTTCTGGCCGGGGCCAGGGCCCGGGCCAATCGCAGGGCCAGATCCAGGGACACGTCGGCCTCGCGCAGCCCGCCCACCGCCGCGCCGGCGTCCAAGCCGCCGTGGCCGGCATCAATCAGCACACGCCACGGTCCTAGCTGGAGTGTTTGACCTGCCCCCTTGGCCAGGGTTTCGCGTTCGGCCTTGGCGTCCAGGGCAAGTTTCGAGGGCCGGGATCGGGACGGCGAGGCCTCCCGTCCCGGTCCACCCTTGGTGGCGGTCATGGGAAACTGGCTGATCGTCTCGGCCAGCATGCGCGACAGGGTGTCCTCGGGATTGAGGCGCACGGCCAGGCTGAAGTGGGCCAGGGCCGTCCGGGCGTCGCCTTGCTGGAAATAGGCCCGGCCCAAAAGCGCCTGGACCCGGTCGTTGCGCGGGTCTTTGGATTCGGCTTCGTGGAGCAAGGCCAGGGCTTTGGCCACGTTGCCGCCGGTGAGTTCCGCCTGCCCTTCTCCGGCCAATTCATCGGCCGAGGCCGCAAGCAAGGCGGATGGCTGCAACAAGGCCAATCCACCGGCCGCGGCCAAAAGCGACAGGACGCGCCGCCGGTCCATCATGCCCCGCCTCCCAAACGCTTCCCGACCAGCTCCAGCAACCCGGCCTCGTCGCCCGGGCCAGACCAGGCGATGTCCGGTTCCTTGCGAAACCAGGTTCTTTGCCGTTTGGCATAGGCGCGGGTGTTGGTCAGCCAAGCGGCCTTGGCCTGGCCCAGGCCGCAGCGGCCGGTCAGGTAGGCCGTCAGCTCCGGCCCGCCGATGCCGCTTAAGCCCGGCGCGTCCGGCGGATAGCGGTCCAGGGCGGCGCGCATTTCCTCGACGGCGCCGCCGGCGGCCATGGCCTCGATGCGCCGGGCCAGCCGGTGGGCCAATTCCTCCAGGGGCAGGGCCAGGCCGAGGTGTATGACGTCATAGTCCGGGGCGTCGGGGTCGCCTTGACGGTGCCAGTCAGAGAAGCTGCGGCCGGTTGCGGCCTCGACCTCCAGGGCGCGGGTGACGCGCTGGCGGTCGGCCGGGGCGATTTTGGCCGCGTAGTCGGGATCGCGCTCGACCAGTCGGGCGTGCATGGCGGCCGGTCCCAGCCGGTCCCAGTCGGTGGCGACGGCGGCGCGCACCTCGGCCGGCACGGGCGGAATGGGAGCCAGCCCGCCGAGGATGGCCCGGAAATAGAGGCCCGTGCCGCCGACAAAGAGCGGCAGCCGGCCGCGCCTGGCAATGTCGGCGGCGCAGGCCCTGGCCCGTAAGGCGAAATCGCCGGCCGCCACAGGTTGGTCAAGGGCCGTGTCGCCGTAGAGGTGATGCGGACAGGCGGCGCGCTCTTCGTCGCTTGGCTGGGCGGTGAGCACCGGCAGCCCTTGGTAGACCTGGCGCGAGTCCACGTTTATGACCTCGCCGCCAAAAGCCCGGGCCAGAGCGATGGCCGCAGCGGTCTTGCCCGTGCCCGTGGCTCCGACCAGACAGACCACCCGGGTCCTTGCGCTCACGCGTCCTCCCCGCTCCCGTTTGCCGGGCCGAAACGCTCAAGCATCCGCTCACGCACGCGCTCGGGCACCATGCCCCGGATGTCGCCGCCGTGCTTGGCCACTTCCTTGACGATGGTGGAGCTGATGTAGAGCCACTTGTAGTCGGTCATAATAAAGACCGTTTCGATGGTGCGGTCGAGCTTGCGGTTCATGAGCGCCATCTGGAACTCGAACTCAAAATCGGACACCGCCCGCATCCCGCGCAGGATGACGTTGGCTTCCCGCGACTTGACATAGTTGACCAAGAGCCCCTTAAAGCCCTCCACCAACACCCGGCGGTCGTTGGCAAAGACCTGTTCGGCGATGGCCATCCGCTCGTCCAGGGTGAAAAGCGGCGTCTTGTGGGAATCGCCGGCCACAGCCAAGATAACCGTGCCGAAGATCTTGGCCGCCCGGCGCACCAGGGAGACGTGGCCGTTGGTCAGGGGATCGAAGGTTCCGGGGTAGACGGCGATGCAGGATTTTTGGGAGTCCATAAGATGATCCTCGTTTGTCCATAGGTCCGGTCGGTCAGACAGTCAAAGACAGGCGGCACGGCGGTCTCAGGCAGGTCGACTCCGGCTTCGATCTCGGCCACAACAACGCCGCCCGGGGCGATGAGGTCCAGGGCGGCGATCCTGGACAGGGTCGGCGGCAGCAGATCCTGGCCGTAGGGCGGGTCGATGGCGATGAGATCGAAGTAACCGCCGGACAGGCGGGCCAGGGCCTTGAGCACGTCGGCCTCGACGACCTGGGCCACGTCCGGCCCCAGGCCCAGACCGCGCAAGTTGTCCCGCAGCACCTTGGCCACGGCCGGGCTGCGTTCGATAAAAACGGCCTTGCCGGCCCCGCGCGACAGGGCTTCAATGCCGACGCTCCCGGCTCCGGCGTAGCAGTCAAGCACCCGCGCCCCGTGAAAAAGCGCGCCCCGGGCGGCAAGCATGGAGAAAAGCGCTTCCCGCACCCGGCCCGTGGCCGGCCGCAACCCCGGGGAGTCGATGACCTTGATGACGCGTCCGCCCAGGCGGCCGCCGATAATGCGCATGGCGCTTCCTTGTCGTCGCCTGGTGTCGCGCCCGAATAAGCAAGATGCTTTTCAGAGCGCCGTCAGGCTTCACGCAGCATGGTTATTCGAAAAAAAGACGCGATCCCGTCAAACGCTTCGCGAACCGAACCCCGTTCGAAGGCCTCTCGCCCGCGATCACTTCACCCCTCCAAAGGTTCTCACGCACTCAGGTCGCCCAGGAGCCGGCAAGGCCCGCTACCGCGACCCCGTGGCCACGGCGTAGGCCCGGGGGGCAAAGCGTTCGAGGAGCCGGGCCAGGCCATGGCAGAGGGCGTAGGTCAGGGCGGTGAGCAGGAGCATGTAGGCGATGCCGGCCGCCGTGCCCGAGGGTTTGAAGACAAACCGCGTGCCGTAGATGAGGTACGAGAGCACGGGTTCATGGGCCAGATACACGAAAAACGAGGTCGCGGCCAGCCGGCGCAGCATCCCGGCGTCGCGAAGGGGCGGCCAGGCTGAAACGAGCCAGACGGTCAGCACGCCGAGGATCATGCTGTTGCGGTAGAGGATATGGTAATAGGACTGGCTGCCGTAGAGGCATTCATAGGTCGCCGTTACGGCCATGAGCGCCAGGTAGGCCAGCCCCACAGGCCAGGCGAAACGCGCCAGGCCGTCGAGATCGGCTCGGGTCCGGGCCAGGACGCAACCGCCGTAGAAAAAGACCAGTCCGCTCAGTTCAATGGGGATGCGGCCCTGGGGCAGAAACATCCAGGCCGCCCAGCAAGCGACAAGGCCGGTCAAGGGTATTTCCTTGGAAAAGATGTAAAATACCGGGGCCAGCAGGAAATAAACGTAGAGATCGCGCAGAAACCACAGCGTGTAGACCACGGGATATCGGTAGATGCCGATGAGGAGCTTTATGTAGCCGTCGGCGTCGATGGCGTGGAAGTCGCCGATGTAGGGCACCTTGTTGAAGACCTTGATGAGGATCAGAGTGATGGCGTTGAAGATGAGAAAAGGCACAAGGATGCTCTTGGTCTTCTTGACGATCATGCGGCCGTAAGAGGCGGCATCGGGCTTGTAGGTCAAAAAGAAAAGATAACCGGAGACGGCAAAAAAGAGCGGCACGGCCAGCCGAAAGACGTTGTGCGGAAAAACGGCCAAATAGACGTTCAGCGCTTCCGGCATGGCGCTGTAATAGGCCTGCAAGCCCTTTTCGGCGTGGATGCCGATGACAAAGACGACAAGGAGGGTGCGCAAGACGTCAAAACGCTTGGACGCCTCCGGCGAAACCAGGCTGCGCGTGGACATGGGTTCCTGTACGACTACCCGAGCAGGTCGAATTTGAGAAAACGCATGGACATGCCGGCCCGGCCCTGGGTGGCCGAGCGCAGGTCGGTGGAGAAGCCGAACATCCGGCGAAGCGGGGCCAGGGCCGTGACGGTCTTATGCCCGCCCCGGTCGGTCATGTTCTCGATCTTGGCCCCCTTGGAGCCGAGCAGGCCGGCCACGTCGCCGATAAAGGCATCGGGGACGCCGATCTCCAGTTCCATGATGGGTTCCAGCAAGGCCGGCCTGGCGGCGGCCAAGGCGTTTTTGAGCGCCTGGGCGGCGGCCATGCGGCAGCCGATGTCCGTGGTCTTGCCCTCGATCGGAAAGATGCCCGTCACCCGCACCCGCACGTCCTGGACCGGATGGCCGCCCAGGGGGCCGCTTTGCAGGCCGTCTTCCAGGCCTTCGGCCATGGCTGCGCTCCAGGCCGGAGGATAGGCCAGGCGGTCGATCTCGAAGGCGATTTCCCGTCCGGCTCCCCGGGACAGCGGCGATACGGCCACGGTCACCCGACCATGATGGCTGCGGTCGCCGAGTTCGCGGTCGAACACGCCCTCCCCGGCCGCCTCGACGACGACGGTCTCCTGATAGACCACCTGCGGCTTGCCGGCGCGCGGGGAAACGCCGTATTCGCGCTTGGCCCGCTCCAACACCACGTCAAGGTGGAGTTCGCCCATGCCCGAAAGAATCATCTGGCCGGTGTCCGGGTCATGGGCCACGGTCAAGGTCGGGTCTTCCTCGGCCAGCTTGTCGAGAACTTCCTTGAGTTTGTCGGTCTCCTCGGCGTTTTTGGGCTCCAGAGCCAGGCTGATGACCGGCTTGTAGCCGCCGATGGCCTCCAAAAGGATGGGGCTGGCCTTGTCGCACAAGGTGTCGCCCGTGGCCGCCCGGCGCAAGCCGGCGATGGCCACGATCTCGCCGGGGCCGGCCGTCTCGGCCTTTTCGCGGTGGCCGGCGTGGAGATGAAAGAGCCTGGCTGGCCGCTCGATCTCGCCGCGCGTGGCGTTCCAGACGTCCTTGCCGGCTTCAAGGCGGCCGGAATAGACGCGCACGAACACCTGTCGCCGGCCAGTCTCCATGCTGACCTTGAAGGCCAGAGCGGCCAGGGGCGCGTCGGCCTCGGGCGGATAGGCGATCTCGGTTTTGGCGTCGGGATCGACGCCGCGCGCCCCGCCCCGGTCCAGCGGGCTTGGCAGATAGGCCAGGATGCCGTCGAGAACCGGCTGGACGCCGATGTTTTTAAGGGCCGAGGCGGCGAAAACCGGCGTGACCTTGTGCTCCAGGGTCCCCAGGCGCAGGGCGGCCTCGATAGCGGCGGCTGTGACGACCTCGCCGCCGAGGTAGGCTTCAAGGATCGCCTCATCGTATTCGCAGGCCGCTTCCACCAGCCGCTCGCGCCAGGGCGCGGCATAGGCGGCCTCGTCGTCGGTCAGCGGTCGCCGGACGACCGCTTCGCTGTCGCCCGAAAAATGGACGTGTTCCATGGCGGCCAGATCAATGATGGCCGAAAACTCCGGCCCCTGGCCAAGAGGGATGGTCACGGCCACGGGATTGGCGCGCAGCTTGTCGCGTATGGCGGCCATGGCCGCCTCGAAATCGGCCCCGGGCCGGTCGAGCTTGTTGACCACGGCGATCTTGGGCACGCCGTAAGCCACGGACTGCCGCCAGACCGTTTCGGACTGGGGCTCCACGCCGGAAACGGCGCAAAAGACGCCCACCGCGCCGTCGAGCACCCGAAGCGAGCGCTCCACTTCGATGGTGAAGTCGACATGGCCCGGGGTGTCGATGATATTGATCTGATGGTCTTTCCAGGCGCAGGTGGTGCAGGCCGAAGTGATGGTGATGCCGCGTTCCTGCTCCTCGGGCATGAAATCCATGGTGGCGGTGCCGTCATGAACCTCGCCCATGCGATGGATGCGGCCGGAAAAATAGAGGATGCGCTCGGTGAGCGTGGTCTTGCCGGCGTCGATGTGGGCGATGATGCCGATATTGCGCAGACTGGCCAGGCGATTTTTCTTGGCCCCTTTTTTCGAGCTCATGCGTCCTCCGGGCTGGGCGTCGGATCATCGGCCGCGCGGTCGGGATCGACCACGGCGGCGAAGCGGCGCCGGCGAAAGGCCTCGGGCGTCAAGTGCGGCCACCACCAAAAGCCCTCCCGGCCCGGCCCCAGGCACAGCGGCACGTCGGCAGTCAGGGCCAGGGCGTCGCTTGTCGCCAGGTAGAGGGCATCGTAGCCGGTCAGGTCGGCCTCGGAAAGGCTCCCCTGCCCCGGCCGCCAGCCGGGCAACTCGGGACAAGGCCCGTCGTGGCAAAAAAACGTGCCATCCGGATGGGCAAAAACCAGGGCTTCGGGGTCAAAGCCGGGGCCGAACACACCGGCTTTTCCAGCCACAGCGGCCCGGCGGACGTCGAGGTTTGGAGCACCCCCGGCCGGCAGGGGCAAATCGCCAAGGACGACCACGGCTCCCCGGCCCTTGGCCGCAAGCTCGGCCAGGAGACCGGCCACGTCGCGGCGGGCGATCCGGGCGGCCGTTTCCACGCCGCACAGTTCCAGGGTGGTGAGCAATGGTTTGGGCCAGGCCGCGCCCACCCGCACGGCGGCCACGTCGGGCACGCGGGCGCACAGGGCGGCCGTAACCACGGCGGACAAACGAGCCGGGGACAGGAAATCCCGGCCGCAGACCACGAGCACGTAATCCAGCGGGGCCTCCTGGGCCGCCAGGAGCAGGTCATGGCTCAGGGCGTCGCAACACTGCCTGGAGGTCGGCAGGGGGCCGCCCATGGCGGCGTATATGGCGGCCAGGCTGGTCTTGATCCAGGCGCGCTGCCGGTCAGGGGTGCGGGCGTAGGCGGCGGCAAAGGCCGCGTCGGCGAGGCGGCCGCGTTCCATGGCTTCGGGCCAGCGGCCCACGGGCAAGGACGTCAACGCGTTCATGGAATCCCCGCGCGGCAAACGCAAACGGGGCGGCCAGCCGCCCCGTTTTGCCGCCGTATGGCCCCGGAAGCGCGGGGCTCCCGGAGATCGATGGTTACAACCAGCGTTTGGCCCAGTGCCGCCAGCTGCCTTCGATGGCCTGACGCTCGTTTTCGGTCAAAGTCTTCTGATATTCAAGGTAGGACAGCTCGGCCCGCAGCTTGGCGTATTCGAGCACTTCCTCAAGATCCTTGTAATTCTCAACCGTGTACATGTAGCGTTTCCAGGCCGCGCCATACTGGCTGGTTCGCCAGTAGAAATCGGCCACGAAAAGCTCATGCTCGGCCATGCGCTTCTTGCAGCGGCGGATGTATTCGGCCGCCTCCTTGCCGTACTCGGTGTCCGGGAAGGTCTGCTCCAGGAGATAGAAATACTGGATGGCTTCCTGAAGATTGCTTTGCGGCATGTCGATGGATTCGGAGCGCTTGAAGTTGGAGACGCCGACTTGGTAGAGCACGTACGGAATCTCTTCGCTTCGCGGATGGACCGATTCGAATTCCTTATAGGTTTCAGCGGCCATGCCGTACTCTTCGGTGAGGAAGTAGGCGTCGCCCAGGGCCACGGTGCCCATGGGCGTATACGGACTAAACGGATAGCGGTCCTTCAGTTTCATGAAGTAGCCGATGGCTCCGTAATAGTCCTTTTCAGACATGGACTGCCGTCCGGCCTCGTAGAGTTCCTGGGCGGTGTCCTCGGGGGGCGGCAGGAAATAGTAGTCGATCATGCCGGCGCAGCCGCCAAGAAACAGAAGCAGAAAGCTCAGGGGCAGGAAACGGCGCAACATCACATTCATGGTATATTCCCGGTATGGCCCGGTCCTGGCCGGGCGCCATGCGGCGGACGGGTCCCCTTGGTAGACGTAAGCGGGGCCCGGCGTCTCGATGCGCGTCCTCTTACCAAATGGCCCCAAGGGGCACAACGCAAAAAATGCCGGACCCGTTCGGCCAACCGCCAGGGGTGGCTCGGTCGTACGGGTCCGGGGAAGATCAGTCTTGCGGGAACCGCGTGCTGATATAGGCGTAGGCGGCGTGGGCGGCCACAGCCCCGTCGCCCACGGCGGTGGCCACCTGACGGCAGGACTTGGACCGAATATCGCCGGCAGCGAAGATGCCTTCGATGCTGGTGCGCATCTCGGCGTCGGCCAGGATAAATCCCTGGTCGTCGCGGGTGAGCCCCGACGGATAGAAATCCCCCTGGGGTTCGAAGCCGACGAACACGAACACGCCGTCCACAGGTATGGTGCGGCAATCGCCGGATTTGACGTCCCGAACCTCGATGCCGGTGACGGCATCGCCGCCGGAGATGGAGCACACGACCGTGGAACGCAACACCTCAATGACCGGATGGGTGAAGCAGCGATCCTGGAAGCACTTCTGGCCGCGAAAATCGTCGCGGCGATGGATGAGGTAGAGCTTTTTCACGAGCCGGGCCAGGTACAGCGACTCCTCCAGGGCCGAGTTGCCGCCGCCGATCACGGCCACGGTCTGGTTCCTGAAGAAATTGCCGTCGCACAGGGCGCAGTAGGACACGCCCCGGCCGGCCAGTTCGCGCTCGCCCGGGATGCCCACGCGCTTGTAGCGCGCGCCGGTGCACAGCACCACGGCCTTGGCTTCGACAATTTCGCCGCCCACGCGAATGCGATGCAATCCGCCCTCGGACTCGATGGCCGTGACTTCGTCATTGATACGTTCCACGGCATAGTGCCCGAGATGGGCGGCCATGGCGTCGGCCAGCTTCCAGCCCTCAATGCCGTCCGGGAAACCCGGATAGTTCTCGATCAGATGCGTCATGAGCATCTGGCCGCCCGGCGAGAGCTTTTCGATCATGGCAACGGACACGTCGGACCGGGCCAGATACAGGGCGGCCGTGATGCCGGCCGGGCCGCCCCCGATCACGACGGCGTCGAATCGTTTCATGGATTAGAGCG
>JAEZEM010000093.1 GCA_023417745.1 Pseudomonadota bacterium | reverse complement strand
CGGATTTCTTTTTCTTGTTTTCCAGATGCCGGGACAGGTCGCGCTCGCGGAACTGATGGTTGGCCGAGAGCTTGTCGCGGTCGGACTCGGAGTCCTGGAGCGGGACCATGAAATCGGGTTCGATGCCCTCGGCCTGGATGGAGCGGCCGCTTGGCGTGTAGTAGAGCGCGGTGGTGAGCTTGATGCCCGAACCGTCGGACAGCGGAATGACGGTCTGCACCGAGCCCTTGCCAAAGGTTTTTTCGCCGACCAGCAAGGCCCGCTTGTGATCCTTGAGCGCGCCGGCCACGATCTCCGAGGCCGAAGCCGAGCCGGAGTTGATCAAGACCACCAGCGGCACGGCCACGTCCGAGCCGTCGCCCTTGGCGTTAAAGACCTTCTCCTGTTCCTGGTTCTTGCCCTTGATGGAGACGATCTGGCCCGAGGGCAAAAACACGTCGGAGACGTTGACGGCCTGTTCCAGAAGACCGCCGGGGTTGTTGCGCAGGTCGAGGATGACGCCCTTGAGCTGCTGCTTGCTCTTGCCCTGATAGTCGGCCAAGGCCTGCTTGAGCTCGGCGGTGGTGTTCTCGTTGAAGCGGGTCAGGCGGATGTAAAGATAGCCCGGCTCCACTTCGTTGCTTTTGACGCTGATGATGGGGATGGTGTCCCGCACCACTTTCACTTTGAAGGGCTTTTGCTGGTCCTTGTGGACAAGGGTCAGGGACACGGCCTTGCCCTTGGGGCCGCGAATTTTTTGCACGGCGTCGACCAGGGTCATGTCCTGGGTGGACTCGCCCTCGATTTCCAAAATGACGTCGCCGGCCTTGATTCCGGCCTTGTCGGCCGGGGTGTCGTCGATGGGGGAAATGACGGTCAGGCGGCCGTTTTCCATGCTGATTTCAATGCCGATGCCGCCGAATTCGCCAGAGGTGCTGACCTGCATCTCCTTGAATTCGTCTTTCGACAAAAAGCTCGAATGGGGGTCGAGCTGCTGGAGCATCCCGACGATGGCCCCATCAATGAGTTCGTTGCGGGTGACCGGCTTGACGTAATGGTTTTCCACCAGATCCATGACCTGGCTGAAGCGCTTGAGCGGCGCGAACCGGTCTTCCTCGGGCTTGGCGGCAAGCACGGTGGAACATAACGCCAGGCTAACGGCCAGGGAACAGGACACTTTGGTCAAAAGACGCATACCATCCTCCAGGAAATGCGGACCGAAACACCGGCCTCGGGTGAAAACGCCTATCCCCGCGAAACCGGTCGGCAGCCGAGCCTAGCGCCTGACGGCGAGCCACTCCGCCGGATTAAGGGCTTTTTCCCGAAAACGCAATTCGAAATAGACGCCGGGGGCGCGCGTCTGGTTGCAATAGCCGCTACGGCCAAGGAGCCCCTGGCGGGGCACGGCCTCGCCCACGGCGACGCTGATTTCCGACAGGCAGGCGTAAACCGTGTGGCAGCGGTCGTCATGGGCCAGGATAAGCACCCGACCCAGGCCGCGCAACGTGCCGGTGAAAACCACCCGCCCGGCGGCGGCCGCCGTCACGGGCGATCCTTCGGGCACGGCCAGCACCAGCCCTTGCCGGCCGTCGCGGCCAGCCGGGACAAAGGGCAAGGCCACTCGCCCCTGGCTCGGCCAGGCCAGCCCGCCGGGCGGCGGCGTAAAAACCGCTGGTCCGGCCGCACCTTCCTCGCCCGCCGGGGCCTCGCCCGCGGCCGGATCATCCGGCGCGGCAGCCGCGTCCAGGGCCTCGGCCAGGGCGGCCTCGTCGCCGCGCCCCGGCTGATTGGGGACCATTTCCAGTTCGCGCAGCCGGCCGGCCACGGCGGCGGCAAAGGCCACGTCGGCCTCCTTGCGCCCGGCAAGAAGGCGCAGGGCCGCGTCGTCCCGGGCCAGCCGTCCGGCCTTGGCCTTGGCCGCGGCGGCCTCGAAGGTCAGACGCGACGCGCCGGCCGCCTCGATAAGCGAACGCGTCCAGACAAACCGGCGGTCGGCCTCGGCCCAGTCTTCGGCCTGGGCTGCGCCGGCCAGGCTCTCGGCCCGAAGCGGCCACAAGGCCGCCGTCAAAGCGGCAAGCCGTCGGGCCTCGGCGTCCCGGGCGGCCTCCAGGGCGGCCAGTTCGCGGCCAAGCCGGTTCGTCTCGGCCGATTGGGCCGCCACCTTGGCCCGGGCCTCGGCCAGCCGAGCCTTGGCCGCGTCCTGGGCCGCCGACACGGCCTTGGCCGGGACCGTCGGCGGTTTGACGGCCTGCCCCGGCCCGGCCAGGGCCAGCAGGCAAAAAAGGACCAAAACCGCCGTCCTCATTGCAAAAATCGCTCCAAGGGACAGGCGGCGCATTTGGGCGCGCGCGGCCGGCACCAGGCGTTGCCCACGCGCACGAGCAGAGCGTGGAACTCGTTGTAAAGCCCCACGTCCTCGGGCAGCGCGTCCATGAAAAGCTCCCGCAGCTCGTCATAGCCGGCTTCCTCGGGAGCCAGACCGTGGCGAAAACAGATGCGGGCGGTATAAGCATCGACCACGAAAGCGGGAAGATGCAAACCGTAGAGCAGAATGCTGTCGGCGGTCTCGGGGCCGACGCCCTTGACGGCCAGGAGCTTGTCCCGAGCCTGGTTAAGCTCGTAGCCGGCCAAGGCGGTGAGGTCGCCGCCGAGGTCTTCCACGATGAGCGCCATGAGATTTTTGAGTCGCCCGGCCTTGACCCGGAAATGCCCGGCCGGCCGGATGCGCTCGGCCACGGCTTCCAGGCTGGCGGCATGAAGGGCGTATGGATCAAGCAGCCCGGCCTCGCGCAACCCGGCCACGGCCTTGACCGCGCCCTGCCAGTTGGTGTTCTGGGTCAGGATCGCGCCCACGGCCATCTCGAAGGGTGTTTTGGCCGGCCACCAGCCGCTTGGCCCCATGGCGTCGAGCATGGCCCCGTGCATGTTGAGAAAAAGCGTCTGGCGTTTCATGGCCGGATGCCGTCTTCCTTGGTTGGCGGCTGAAAAAGCGCCGGTCAAACATGCTCCCGGGGACTTAAGCCCAGCAGACAAAAGACCTCGTAGGGGATGGTGCCCCACCACAGGGCCAGATCGTCAGCCGTGACCGCGCCCGGGCCTTCGCCGCCCAGCAGATGGATGGCGTCGCCGGGGCGCACGGCATCCAAGCCCGAGACGTCCACGGCCGTGAGCTGCATGCACACCCGGCCCAGGATCGGCACGCGCCGGCCGCCAAGGCACATGAAGCCCTTGTTGGACAGTCCCCGGCTGTAGGCGTCGGCGTAGCCGGCGGCCACGATGGCCACCCGCATGTCGCGCTCGGCCACGTAGGTGCGGCCGTAGCTGATGGAGGCCCCGCGCGGCAAGTCGTGAACCGACACGATGCGGGTCACGGTCTCCATGGCCGGGAGCAGGCCGTGGCCAAGCGCCTCGCGCTCACTGCCGGCAAAGGGATTGACGCCGTAAAGGGCGATGCCGGCCCGGCGGGCGTCGAAGCCGATGGCGCCGCTGTGGGCCAGGATGCCGGCGGAATTGCACAGCGAGGCCCGAAACGTCAGCCCGCCGTGGCGCAGCGCCTGGCAGATGCGGGCAAAACGCGCCCCCTGCTCGGCCACAAATTCGAATGCGCCCGGATCGTCGGCCGTGGCCAGATGGGAACTGACCATGACCACCTCGATGCAGGGCGAAGCGCACAGCATTTCGGCGAGTTTCGGCGCGTCGGCTTCCACGAACCCCAGCCGGGCCATGCCGGTGTCGAACTTCAGCGCCACCTTGGCCGACCGGCCAAGCCGAGCGCAGGCGGCGGCCAGCCGGGCCAGCTGGTCGAAATCGTGCAAGAAGGGCACGAGATTTTTTTCGATGATGAGATGCTCGTCCTCGGGCAACACCGGGCCAAGGAGCGAGATAATTTCCGCCGTGCAGCCGGCGTCGCGCAGGGCCGCGCCCTCGGCCGCCGAACCCACGGCAAAGCTGTCGCAGCCGGCTTCGGCCAGGGCCGTGGCCGTCTCAAGAAGCCCGTGGCCGTAGGCGTCGGCCTTGATGACGCTGATGACCTGGCCGCCCTGGGCGCGCAGGCGCGTATAGTTGGCGACGATGTTTCCCGTGCGTATCCGGGTGCGCAGGTAATTGTGCTCGATGGGCATGGTCGGCTCCTTTTACGTGGGACACCCGCCCGTCTACCCCCGACGCCGGCGTTTTTCCAGTCGAAACGCGCGGGTGGCCTGGGACGGCGAAAGATCGTATATTGCCCGCCATGACAGCTTCGACGACCCATCGCACCATCCGCGTGCTGCCCCCGGAACTTCAAAACCAGATCGCCGCCGGCGAGGTGGTGGAGCGGCCGGCCAGCGTGCTCAAGGAACTCGTGGAAAACAGTCTCGATGCCGGGGCGACCCGCATCGAGGCGGCCATAGACGGCGGCGGCCGCACCGCCGTCATCGTCAGCGACGACGGCTGCGGCATGACCCCGGAAGAGCTGCCCCTGGCGCTCACCCGCCACGCCACGAGCAAAATCGCCTCCATCGACGAACTGGAGCGCATCGGCAGCTTCGGCTTTCGCGGCGAGGCCTTGCCGAGCATTGCCTCGGTGTCGCGTTTTCGGATCAGCTCGCGCCACGAGGCCTTTGAGGAAGGGGCGTTCGTGGCCGTGGAAAACGGCCGCCTGACCGAGCGCGGCCCGGCGGCCGTGGCCAAGGGCACGCGCATCGAGGTGCGCGACCTTTTTGCCGCCGTGCCGGCCCGGCTCAAATTCCTCAAATCCGAGGGCGTGGAGACCAAGCGGGCCACCGAGCTTTTTTGCCGGGCGGCCCTGGCCCGGCTGGACGTCGGTTTCAAATTGTCCGTCGGCGGCCGCACGGCCCTGCGCTTTCCGGCCGGTCAGACCCTGCCGGCCCGGCTGGCCGCCTTCTGGCCGCCGGCCGTCACCGAGGATCTTTTCGAATTTTCAAGCGATGCCGGCGGGGCCAGGGTCCACGGCGTCTTGGGCAAGCCGCTGCGCGCCCAGGGCAAGGCCGACCGGATGTATTTCTACGTCAACGGCCGGCCGGTCCTGGACCGGGTGCTCTTGGCCGCCGTGCGCGAGGCCTACAAGGGGCGACTTCTCGCCCGGGAATACCCCCAAGCCGTCATCTTTCTTGAACTCGACCCGGCCGACCTCGACGTCAACGTGCATCCGGCCAAGACCGAGGTCCGTTTCCGCGACGAGCAGGCCGTGTTCCTCACCCTTCGCCGAGCCGTGGGCGCGGCCCTGGACAAGGCGCTGGTCCATCGCACGGTCCCGGCTCCCGAGCCCTGGGTCAAGGCCGGGGCCGAACCGCCGAAATTCGCCAGCCGCCGCGACTTTTTCGAGGAGCTCGGCCGGGCCGGCGCGCCCTCGCCCACCGAGACCACGCCTTCGGGCCAGTCCGTGCGGGAACGCGCGCCCATAGCCGGCGATCCGCGAATCCTCAGCAGCAGTTCCTTTGACGAAACCCTGCCGCCGCTGGCCTCGCCCGAGGGCGCGGCCCAGACGGCTGGCCGATCGGCCGAACCGGCAATCAGCCCATTGCCCGGCCGGACAGCGACCCGGCCGGCCGACCAAAGCACGGACCAGAAGCCGGGCCAACTCGCGGGCCGAATCCTGGGGCGGGCATCGGACCAGGCCGCGCCCCACGCGTCCGGCCGCGAGCCGGGCCGCTTCGCGCCCTCGCCTGGGGCCAACCGGGAACTGCCGGACCACGGGTCGGATCGGGAGACTTGGTCGGCCCGGTCGTCCGGGCATGGCGTGGCCGAAGCCCCGGCCCCGCGCCAGGGGCCGGCCCGCCATTTCGATCCGCCGGCCGTGGCCCGCCGGGCCGCCGCCGAGGCCGCCCAGGAGGACGTCGGGTCCGAGGCCGGCGCGCCCCTTTACGCCAGGACCGTGGAGGAGCTGGAGCCGGCCCTGCCGCCGGATATGCGCTACCTGGGCCAGTTCGACGACACCTACCTCATCGTGGACGCCGCCGGGGAACTGGTGTTGGTGGACCAACACGCCGCCCATGAACGCGTCATCTACGCCGCCCGGGAAGCGGCCGGCCGACGCGGCCACAGCCGGCCGCTGGGCATGCCCGTGGAACTGACGCTCCACCCGTCCGAACAGGCCCGGCTGCAAACGCTTTTCACCGAACTGCGGTCCATGGGCTTTGTCGTGGACACGCCGCGTCCGGGCATGGCCGCCATCACCGGCGCGCCGCCGGAGTTGACCGTGGGCCAGGCCAAGGAATACCTGCGCGCCGCCCTGGCCGGCCAGTCCAAGTCCTTGCAGGATTTGTGGATTCTCATGAGCTGCAAGACGGCGATCAAGGCCGGCACGAAACTCACCGCCGACGAAGCCGTGGCGCTACTCTCCCAGTGGGCCACGGCCCCGGAACGCGACTACTGCCCCCACGGCCGGCCGGTGACGGTGCGCTTTGGCCGGCGTGAAATGGAAAAGATGTTCAAGCGCAAGAAATGAGACGGGGCGCGCCCGCCAACCAAGCCAGACGGGTTCTCCGCCGCGTCTGGTCGGCCCGGCCATGGCCGCGTCGCAAGCCGAACTAGAAAATCAGAATCGTATAGCCCTCTTCCGTGTACCGCCCCATGCCCGGGTGGCCGTGCATGTCGTCAAGGAGCGTCAGCCCCTCGGCGACGCAGGCTTCCTGACTGCCGAGCTGATGCGAACAGGCCCGGCAGGCTCCGGCGAACATCCCCTGGCTCTTGGTCTTTTCGAACAACCCGTGCATGGGACGCTCGGCCTTGGACAACACGGCCACGAGCTTGGTGGCCTCGCCTTCCAGCACCACCTTGGCCTCGTAGCCGCGCTCCCGGTAATCGATGGCGTTTAACAGCACGTGCACGAAGCAGGACACGTCGCCGCGAAAGGCGAACAGCACGACCTTTTTCTCCATTTCGTCCTCCGCAGCCGCACCCGGCCTCATTCCAATTCCATTTCTCGGGCGAAAGCACACTGCAAGTAATATTCTGATTTAATTTTATATTTATAAAACATAACTGTCGTTATGTTTCATGATAGGCATCAGACCTTGCCGACCGGGGCGAGGTAGATGGTGAATTCCGTGTCGCCATCCAGGCCCAACATGGCGTCAAAGGCTTCCTGGTCATAGGCGGCGATGGCGCAGGTTCCGGCCCCCACGGCCTCGCAGGCCAGATAGAGGTTCTGGCAGACATGGCCGGCGTCCAGGGCCATTACCTTGTAGGACGCCTCGCCGTAGCGCCACTCCATGCGCGCCGGCACGGCCGTCCAGATAAAGGTGGCCGCCCCCCGCGACACGAAACCCTGATTGAAGGCGGCCATGGCCACCTCCTCTTCCAGATCCTCCACCTGCACTGCCTCGATCAGCGCATGTTCAATGGGCAAATAGCGGTAGACGCCGGGGTCGATGCCCTGGACCCGGTAAATGGCGACATAGGTTTCAAAAGCGTGGCGGCAGCCGGCCGAGGGCACGGTGCGAAGCCCGCCGGTCAGTCCCGGGGACTTGCGCAGGCCCTGGGTGGCCCACAGGAGAAACCCCAGCTCGTCCTGGGTAAAAAGCTCCTGGCGAAAGCTGCGGTGGGATTTGCGCGCCGCCATGGCCTGGGCCAGGGGCACATCGCGCACCCCTTGCCACTGCCCAGGTCCGGCCAGCTGGATAAGCTCCGCGCCCAGGGGGTAGGGCTTTTGCAAAGGCGGCGGCGGCAGGCCCCGGTTCTGGGCCGTCTTGGAAAAATCCACCATCTTGCGGATGGTATCCTTCAAGAAGAACTTGAGGTTCACATTCATGCCCGCCGTCTCCTGGCGTGTTGGGTCAATGC
>JAEZEM010000089.1 GCA_023417745.1 Pseudomonadota bacterium | reverse complement strand
TGCGCCGGCCCGCCCCGTCGCCGCCGCTGCCCGGCCGGCGGCGAAACCTTGAAATCGGAGCGAGCATGTACTTTCAGGATGTCATTTTGACGCTGCAAAACTTCTGGGCCAAGTCCGGTTGCCTGGTGGTCCAGCCCTACGACAGCGAGGTCGGGGCCGGCACCTTCAATCCGCATACGTTTTTCCGGGTCATCGGTCCCGAACCCTGGAACGTCGCCTACGTGCAGCCCTCGCGCCGCCCCACCGACGGCCGCTACGGCGAAAATCCCAATCGTCTGCAGCACTATTACCAGTTCCAGGTGATCCTCAAGCCTTCGCCGGACAACATCCAGGATCTCTACCTGCAAAGCCTGGCCGCCCTGGGGCTTTCCGCCTCGGACCACGACGTGCGCTTTGTCGAGGACGACTGGGAATCCCCCACCCTTGGGGCCTGGGGCCTGGGCTGGGAAGTCTGGCTCGATGGCATGGAAGCCACCCAGTTCACCTACTTCCAACAGGTGGGCGGCATAGACCTGTCGCCGGTCTCGGTGGAGATCACCTACGGCCTGGAGCGCATCAGCATGTACCTGCAGCAAAAGGATTCGGTCTACGACCTGGACTGGAACGACCGGGTCACCTACGGCCAGGTGCACCAGCGCGGCGAGTACGAGCATTCGCGCTACAATTTCGAGGAATCCGACGCCGCCATGCTTCTGGCGCACTTCAATGCCTGCGAGAAGGAGTGCAAGCGGCTGTGCGAACTGGGTCTGCCCTGGCCGGCCTATGACTACTGCCTCAAGTGTTCCCACGCCTTCAACATGCTCGAAGCCCGGGGAGCCATCTCCATCACCGAGCGCACCGGCTACATCGGCCGGGTGCGGGCCCTGGCCTCGGCGCTGGCCCGGCTCTACGCCGCCCAGCGCAAGGAACTCGACTATCCCCTGCTCAACAAAGGCTAAAGGAACCACGCCATGTCCCATTTTCTGTTCGAGATCGGATTCGAGGAGATGCCGGCCCGGTTCCTGCCCGGGCTCGTCGACGAGGTGAAAAAGATTTTTGCCGAGGGGCTGGCCCAGGCCAAGGTCGACTGCGGGACCATCGCCGCCTTTGCCACGCCCCGGCGTCTGGTGGTCAGCGTGCCCGACATGGCCGCCGCCGCCCGCCGGGAAGAGGAAGTCGTCAGCGGACCGCCCGAAAAAGTGGGCTTCGACGCCGCCGGCGCGCCCACCAAAGCCGCCGAAGGCTTTGCCAAGGGCCAGGGCCTGGACATAGCCGCCGTCTTCGTCATGGACACGCCCAAGGGCCGCTATCTGGCTCTGCGCAAGACCACCGGCGGCGAGGCCGCCATCGAACTCCTGCCGGCCCTGTGTCTGGAAGCCGTCAAAAAGCTCTCCTTCCCCAAGCGTATGCGCTGGGGCAGCCGCGAATTCGCCTTCGGCCGGCCGGTGCACTGGTTTTTGGCCCTTTTAGACGCCGCCGTCGTGCCGTTCCAGCTCGACGACATCGCTTCGGGCCGCGTCACCTACGGCCAGCGCATCATGGGCCCCGGCCCCTTTGAGGTTTCCACGGCGGCCGCCTATTTCGACATCCTCCGCGACAAGGGCAAGGTCGTCCTCGACGCCCGGGAACGCGAAGGCATCGTGCGCTCCCAGGCCGAAGCCCTGGCTAAGGAAGCCGGCGGCACGGCCGTCATCAATCCGGCCCTTTTGGCCGAGGTCACCGGGCTGACCGAGCATCCGGTGGTGCTGCTTGGCCGCTTCGACCCCAAATTTTTGGACGTGCCCCGCGAAGTGCTTATCACCAGCATGGAGAGCCACCAAAAGAGTTTTGCCGTGGAAGACGGCAAGGGCGGGCTGTTGCCCGTTTTCCTGACGACCCTTGGCCTTGTGCCGGGCAATGTCGAGCTGGTGCGCCGGGGCTGGCAGCGGGTGCTGACGGCCCGCCTCGAAGACGCCCGGTTCTTCTGGGAGGCCGACCTGTCGGCCAGCCTGGAAACCTGGCAGAAAAAGCTGGAAAGCGTGGTCTTCCTGGCCGGCCTTGGCTCCATGCGCGACAAGGGCAAGCGGCTGGAGCGGCTGTGCGGGCTTATCGCCGAACAGGCCGGCAAGCCCGAGATCATGCTGGAAGCCTCTCAGGCCGGCGGACTGGCCAAGGTCGATCTCGTCTCGGACATGGTGGGGGAATTCGCCGAACTCCAAGGCGTCATGGGCGGCATTTATATGCGCCGCAAGGGCCAGTCCAAGACGGCCTCCCGGGCTGTGGCCGAGCAGTACCTGCCGGCCGGGCCGGACAGCCCGGTGCCGGCGACCCTGGCCGGAGCCATTCTGTCCATCGCCGACAAGGCCGACACCCTGGCCGGCTGCTTCGGCCTGGACATGGCCCCGACGGGTGCGGCCGACCCCTACGCCCTGCGCCGGGCGGCCCTGGGCATCTGCCGCGTCGTCATCGAGCACGGCTTGCGCCTGGATCTCATGGAACTGCTCCAAGGGGCCATCGACGGCTACGGCGAGGTGAAGTTCAAGGTGGACCGCACCCACGTCCTGGCCAAGCTCCTCGACTTCTTCGGCCAGCGCCTCAAGGCCTACTTTGCCGGCCAGGGCTACGACACCCTGGTGGTGGAAGCGGCCCTGGGCGCGTCTTTCACCGACATCGCCGCGCTGTCGGCCCGTCTGGCCGCCCTGGCCGGATTCGCCGCCAAGCCGGACTTCGATCAGGCCGTGCTGACCTTCAAGCGGGCGGCCAACATCATCCGCAAGCAGGGCGTGGGAGCCGGCGTGCCCCTGACCGGCGTGATCAAGGCGGCGCTGCTGGAAGAGCAGGCCGAGAAGGACCTGGCGGCGGTGTGCCAGGACGTCTTCCCGCGCTTTGACGCCCTCTACGAGGCCGGCGACTACGGCGCGGTGCTGGAGTTGCTCTACGAGCTGCGGCCCTCGGTGGACGCCTTCTTCGACAACGTCATGGTCATGTGCGACGACATGGATATGCGGCTTAACCGCCTCAATCTGCTCAAGTCGTTGGTTGACCGTCTGGGCCGGGTGGCGGATTTCGCTGCCCTGCAAGTGTAATATCCGCATAAACTGCTTGACAGGTTTGGCGCATTGGGCTAGCTAACCCTGCTTCAGCGAACACTTCACGGAGGAACGATCCTTGGCCAACCATAAATCCGCCATCAAACGGCATCGTCAAAACCTTTTGGCCCGGGCTCGCAACCGGGCGGTCAAGACCCGCGTGCGTAACGTCATCAAAGCCGTGCGCGCCGCCCTGATCGGCGGGGACGCCGCTGCCGCCGAAACCGCCCTGCTGACCGCCACCAAGGTGCTCGACAAGGCCGCCACCAAAAAGATCATTCACTGGAAGACCGCCGCCCGCAACATCTCGCGGCTGTCCACTGCCGTCAGCAAGGCCAAATCGGCCTAGTCTTCCGGTTTACTGGTGTTTTTCCAAGGCCCGCCGCGAGGTTTCGCGGTGGGCTTTTGGCGTTTGGCGGCGGCCCGGCGCGGGCGTGGCGGCGGCGACGGCAGCTTAGTTTGGCCGACTTGAACGGTCCTTGGCTTTGGCCGGGGTGCATTTCGGCTGGCGCTTGCGCCTTGGCCGGGGCAGACTCGGGCGACGAACCCGAAAGGAGCAGGGCATGAGCAAGCTGTTTGGGGCGATGCTGTCGGCGATGGCGCTTTTGTTGGCTGGCGCGGCTTTTTCCCTGGCCGGTCCGCCTGTTTCCGGCGATCCGAGCAAGCCGGCGGCAATCCGGCCCCATCCGGCCGCGACCGAGGCGGAAAAAGCCTTGGATAAGCTGCTGCGGCTTTCGGAAAAACGCGACGGGCTGGTTGCCGCCGTACTTGGCCGCCCCGGCGGCGGCAAGGGCGACGCCGCCTTGGCAGGCGAACTGACCACCGCCCGGCTGCGCCAGGATCTGGCCGGGCAGGAGCGCAAAGCCGTGCGCGACAACTGCAAGGGGCGCTATGTCCCGGGCGAAATCTGCGGCCTGGACTACAATCCGCTCACCTGCGCCCAGGACGAGTCCGACGCGCCCTACGGCTTCCGCACCACGGCCGCGACCGCTGACCGGGCGGATATCGCCTATTCCTGGCCCGGCGCGGCTGCCCCCTCGGCAAGCTTTGTCATGGTCCGGGAGGCAGGGGCCTGGAAGCTCGACGCCGTGCGGTGTCTGCCGTGACCGGGGAGAGCGGGCGGGGGAGGCGGCTTCTTATCGCGGCCGACATTTACGGCGTCACCCCGGCGTTTCGCGCCTTGGCGGCCGGTCTCGGCAGCGAAGCTCAATTCCTCTCGCCCTGGTCGGGCGAAGGCAGCCCTTATGCCACGGAACAGGCCGCCCACGCCGCCTTCGTGGCCGGGCCGGGGTTGGATGCCTATGCCGAGCGCATCGCCCTGGCTGCGGCCGGGGAAGCGGTGACGCTCGTGGGCTTTAGCGTCGGGGCCACGGCAGCCTGGCTTTTCGCCGCCGGGCAGCAGTGTCATTCGGGCAGCCGACTCGTGCTGTTCTACGGCTCACGCATCCGCCATTACCTGGACTTGCGGCCGCGTTGCCGGGTGGAGGCGATATTCGCCGAACACGAACCGGCTTTTGATCCGTCCGCCGTGGCGGCGTCCATTGCTTCGGAGACCGTGCGGACCGTGGTTGTGGCGGGTGCGGTCCATGGCTTCATGAACGCCCTTTCGCCGGGCTATGACGCGGCATTGGCGAGGCGGCAAGTTGCCGCGCTGCGCATGACAGCGATAGAAGGCAGGTCAGTGTAAGCAGCCGTCGTCACGGCACGGGAGCTTGGTCATGGAACGAGGCGGGACGAAAGCCGGGGGCCGGCGTTGGTTGGGCGTGCTGCTGTGGGCGACGGTGCTGCTGGCTGGAACGAACGCCCCGTGTCTGGCCGCGCCCGTTGTCCATACCATTGAGGCGCGTTTTGATCCCGCCGCCAGGACCCTGGCCGTCATGGCGACATTGATGCTTCGTGGCGGACCGGGCGAACAGGTCGTCACGCTCTCGCCCACGGCCAGGGACCTCCGTCTTGCCGCCGGCGCCGCTGCAGTTGTCTTCCAGCGCGCCAAGGACACCGTCCGCTTCCGTACGCCACCGGGCACGCCGTCGATCCGGCTGGACTATGTCCTGCCGCTGGACGCGCCGCCGGCCGAACTGCCGGTCTCCATGGACAATCCCGGCGGTCTGGCCTCGGACGCGGTTTGCGGCCCGGACTGGGCCATGCTCATGCCCGGGAGCCTTTGGCATCCGTGGCTCGCGGGCGGGGCCAACGCCTACCGCCTGCGCTTGAGCGCCCCGGCCGGCATCAAAGCCGTCACCCAGGGAACGCTTGGACGGATTGACGACCAGGACGGCCAGACCGTCACCAACTGGGACATCCCCAAGCCCGTGGGCCGCCTGGGGCTTTGTCTGGCTCCTTACGCGCTTTCCGAGGCCAGCGACGCGCCGGCCCTGGTCCAGACCTTTCTGCTGGCCCAGTCAAGCCGGTTGGCGCCGACCTATCTGGCCGCTTCGGCCAAGTATTTGCGCTTTTACGCCGATCTGCACGGACCCTACGCCTTTACGAAGTTCGCAGTGGCGGAAAATCCGCTGCCCACGGGCTACGGTCTGCCGTCCTACACGCTGCTCGGCTCCCAGGTCATCGCCTTGCCCTTTATTCCGACCACCAGCTTGCGCCACGAGATCGCCCATTCCTGGTGGGGCAACGGCGTGCTGGTGGACGACGCCGGGGGCAACTGGTGCGAGGGGCTGACCACCTATGTGGCCGATTATCTGGCCAAGGAAGAGGAATCGCCCCAGGCGGCCCGGGAGTATCGCCTGAAAACCTTGCGCGCCTTTGCCGCCTTGGCCGGCCAGGGTGAGGACATGCCGCTCAACCGCTTCGGCGGGCGTTTTTCGCCGGCCAGCCAGGCGGTCGGCTATGGCAAGGCCATGTTCGTCTTCCACATGCTGCGCGGTTTCGTCGGCGAGGCCGCCTTTTGGCAGGGGCTGCGCCAGCTCTATGCCGCGCGCCTTTTCAAGCCCACGTCATGGGAGGACATCCGCCGCGTCTATGCCGGGCTGCCTGGTTTCGACGCGGCGCGCAACCGGCGCTTTTTCCGCCAGTGGCTGACGCGTCCGGGCGGCCCGACACTGCGGCTGGAGCGGGTCGCGGCCAAGGCCAATCCGGCCGGCGGCTATGACGTGACGGCCGTGGTCGGCCAGGGCGGCCAACCGTATTTGCTACGCCTGGCCCTGGCCATCGAGACCGAGGTCGGTCGTACGGAAACGACCTTCGTCATGGACAGCCGGCGGCATACGGCGTCGCTGACCGTGCCGGCCAAGCCTGTGCGAGCGGTCCTTGATCCCGGGGCCGACTGTTTCCGGTTCCTGGACGCGGCCGAATCCCCACCCACGGTCAATGCGGTCAAAGCCAGCCGGGCGTTGACGGTGCTGGTGGCCGACGACGCGTCTGCGAGTCTCCAGGCCGCCGTGCCCCGGCTGTTGGCCGGCCTGGGCCAGGAAGGGGCGCGGTTGGTCCAGGAATCCGCCGTGTCCGCCACGGGGGGCGACGTCCTCGGGCAGGGCGACATGCTGGTCTTGGGCCGGCCCCGGGTCGCCGTCGAGGGCTTGGTTGACGCGCTGGCCTTGTCGCCCGAGAGCGACACGGCGTTTGCCGTGGTCAAGCGAGGGCAAGGGATTGTGGCGGCATTCGCGGCCCGGCCCGAAGCGGCGGCCAAGGATGTGGAAGCGGCGGCGGGCAAGATCACCCACTATGGTTCGTTTGGGATTGTGGGGTTTAAAGAAGGCAAGAACGTGCAGAAGAGCACGCCGGAACCGGCGGATTCGCCGTTGACAAGGACATTTTAAGATAAGTCTCGTATATCAAAGACTTGTCTGGGAAGATGCGTGGCCATCCGCCATTATCTGGCCTTACAGCCGCGTTGCCTCGCCGAACATGAGGCGGCTTTAGATTCGTACGCCGTGGCGGCGGTCATCGCCTCGGAGAAGTGCGCACCGTGGTTCGCTGGCGTGGGCCAAGGGTTTATGAACGAGCTTTCGCCGGGCTATGATGCGGCATTGGCGAAGCGGCAACTTGCCGTACTGGATTGTTAGAAAAATTGATGATATTTTAGTTGTGGAGGGTAGCCATTATATTTACAGTTTAGTGAGTGCACCTTCTAAAATAATGAAATTATTTTTGAGGTTTTCTATTAATTTTATATAGTCATACAAAGTAAATCCAACGAGTGTTTTCCAGTCATCTCCGTTTCTATTGATTGGATATCTAAATAGTAGATGCCCAGGCTCATTGTGTATGCTTTTTTCTTTTGTTTTTTCTCTGTCTTCGCCAAGGTATTCAACTTTAAATGGCATGTCGAATGAGGCCTCTGTGTGGGCATAGTAAGATTGGTATTGGTCGTAAAGTTCATAAATGTTGTGTGATGCCGGCACTCCTGATGGTGAAGATTTTAAAATGCCTCCTTTAAGAAATAATTCTGTTGCGTGATATGCAAGAAATTGAATGACGCAGGATTCAGGATAAGATGGTTTTCTGGATTCGTCGGCGATTTGTTTTGCGTATGTATATGCCGAATTAATATACGCATGGCAAAATTGAAAGAAGTTTGTGTGCTTGTTGTAGCCCGTTAACTCCCATATGCCCGTCATTTTGTTGATTTCAGATGTCATTGTAGCCTCTAAATGATAGAAAGCAAAAAATCCTTTGGTTTTTGTAAGTGCATCACCCGCCCGATGACCGCCGCCAGATCGCCGGCTGCTTCCAACATCGCCTGCGCCGCCGCAACCTTGCTCTCAGGCACGGCCAGCACCAGTCCGCCGGAAGTCTGGGCGTCGAACACCAGATCGCAGCGGATGGGGTCCAGGCCCGATGCCCACGACACGTCCTTGGCGCAATGCCGCTTGTTGGCGAAGCTGCCGGCCGGCAACATGCCGTAGCCGGCCAGCTCCACGGCCTCGGGCAAAAAGGGGATGGACGTCAACGAAAGCTCCACCGCGACTTTTGAAGCCGCCGCCATTTCCAGCACATGGCCGCCCAGGCCGAAGCCGGTGACGTCGGTGGCCGCCTTGAGACCCAGCTCCCGGATGACCCGGCCGCCGGCGGCGTTGAGGCGGCCGGCCCACTGGCCGAGCAGCGCTTCCAGGGCCGCCTTGTCGCCGAAATCGCCCTTGAGCGCCGTGGCCAGCACCCCGGTCCCCAGCGGCTTGGTCAAAAGCAGCACGTCCCCGGGCACAAGTCCGGTGTTGGAGGCAAAGGCGTCGGCCTCGACCAGCCCGGAGACGGACAGTCCGTATTTGATCTCGTCGTCCTCGACGCTGTGTCCCCCGGCCGGCACGGCTCCGGCTTCCAGCACCGCCGCAAGCCCCCCGCGAAGGATCTCGCCCAGGATGGCCGTGTCCATGGTCTTGGCCGGAAAACACACGATGTTCATGGCGGCCAGCGGCGTGCCGCCCATGGCGTAGACGTCGGACAGGGCGTTGACCGCCGCGATGCGGCCGAAGAGAAACGGATCGTTGACGATGG
>JAEZEM010000086.1 GCA_023417745.1 Pseudomonadota bacterium | reverse complement strand
TCGGCGGGCAGGCGGGAGTTGGCCAGGGCCACCCGGTTTTGGACGTCCACGGTGGCCAGGTCGAGGTCGCGGGAGATGTCGAAGGTGACGTTTAAGACCATGCGTCCGTCGTTGGAGCTGACGGAGTTCATGTAGAGCATGTCCTGGGCGCCGTTGACTTCCTGCTCGATGGGCGTGGCCACGGATTCTTCCACGACCTGGGCGTTGGCCCCGTCGTAGGTGGCGCTGACCTGGACCGTGGGCGGGACGATCTGCGGATACTGGGCGATGGGCAGGGTCAAGATGCAAATGGCCCCGACCAGGGTGATGACGATGGAGATGACGGCGGAGAAGACCGGCCTGTCGATGAAGAAGTTGACCATGACAATATCCTAGGGCTTGGCGGCCGGCGCGGCGGCCGGGACCTGGGCCGGGGCGTCGGCCTCGACGATCTTGGCCGGCACGCCCGGCCGGATCTTGGAGACGCCTTCCACGACGACCATGTCGGTGGGGCTAAGCCCCGAATCGATGATGAAGTTGCCGTCCTTGGAGCCGCCCAGCGTCACGGCCTTGGCCTCGATCTTGCCGTTGCCGGCCACGACGTAGACGGACTTGCTGCCCTGAACGTCGATGATGGCCCGCTGGGGCACAAGCAGCGCGTCCTTGCGGTGCTCAAGCAAGGCCCGGACCTTGGCGAACTGGCCGGGCTTGAGCACGCCCTTGGGGTTTTTGAAAACGCCGCGCACGGCCAGGGTGCCGGTCTTGGCGTCGAGCGCCCGGTCGGCCATGTCGGCCTCGCCGGTCTCGGGATAGATCGAGTCGTCGGCCAGGATGAGCGTCAGGGCATATTCCCGGGTCTTGCCGCCATTGGCCATGATGGCCTTGGTGAATTCGAGGTAGTCGCGTTCGCTGATGGAAAAATCGACGTACATGGGGTCGGTGGAGGATATTTCGGCCAGAAGCGTGTTGTCGCCCTTGCCGACGAGGTTGCCGACGTTGACGTAGGCCTTGCCGATGCGGCCGGGGATGGGGGCGATGACGCGGGTGTAGCCGAGGTCGCGCTCGGCGGTTTCCACGGCGGTCTTGGCGCTGTCGGTATTGGCGGCCAGTTCGCGTTCGTTGGTCAGGCGCGTGTCGTATTCGTCGCGGCTGACGGCGCGTTGCTTATAGAGCTGCTCGAAGCGGCCAAGATCGACCTTGGCCTTGGCCAAAAGCGCGTTTTGGCGATCCAGCTCGGCCCGGGCCTTTTGCAGATTTTCCTGATACTGGCGCGGTTCGATGACGAAAAGCAGATCGCCCTTTTTGACCAGCGCGCCTTCGGTGAAGTTGCGCTCCTTGAGATAGCCTTCCACCCGGGCGCGGACTTCAATGTTTTCCTTGGCCGCGACCCGTCCGACGTATTCGCCGTAGACCGGCACATCGGCTACTACGGGCTTTCTGGCCTGCACCAGCACTGCCGGCGGTTCGGCCGGTTTGGCGTCCGCCTGTTTCTTGGCCGCGTCCTGGTCGCCGCACCCGGGCAGGCACAGGAGCAAGGCAAGCAGCAGCGGGGACAGGCAAGACGGAATATGGCGCAACGGCGGTCGGCTCATGGCGTTTCTCCTTGGCGGGCTACGAAATGTAGCTTCTTAGATAATGAAACTGGCACGTTGGCGCAATCGTTATCTCGACTTTTCGTCATGCCCCAGACTGATTGGATGCACGAGCTTGAGGAAATTATTCACACAGTAATGTTATACTTTTAACAATCAATGAAAATATAACTACTGTAATAGTCATATTGTAAACGGCTGATAACAAAGATGATCTTGTTTCTTTCGGGAATGTACAGATAGAGCTTTTTATTTTTTACAAAAACCTGCTAATGCTTCCAGTAATACCCATGAACCTGTCGTTTTGTTGCATGCGCGCGTGTCAAGGGAGGCGCTATGTCGTTGCAAGCAAAGATACTCTTTCCGACAATCGCCCTGGTCATCATCGTCGCCGGCATGTTCGGGGCCACCTCCTATGTCGCCAGCGAACAGGGCACCGATGGTCTGGTCATCAACATTGCCGGGCGCCAACGCATGCTGACCCAGAAAATGGCCAAGGAAGCCCTGGTCATCCACGCTTCCGGCCAGGCCGACGCCGCCCTGGCCGCCAAGCTCGCCAAAACCATGGATGTGTTCACCGCCTCCCTCAGCGCCCTGCGCCTTGGCGGCAAGGCCCCGACCAGTCTTGATCCGGCCGGCCCCGCCGCCTTGCTGCCCAAACCCGAGGCCGCCGAGACCGAACAGCTCCTGCGGGTGGAGACCTTGTGGGACAATTACCGGCGGCTGGTGACGGCCGTGGCCGCGCCCGGCGCGCCCATCGACGGACCGCGCCTGATCGCGGCCAGCGAGGAAATCAATCAGGCCATGGACAAGGCCGTGGCGGCTTTCCAGGCCGCCTCCGAAGCCCGGGTCTCGCTGCTGTTCTGGCTCCAGGCCGGGTTCGTCGTCGTGGCGTTGCTGCTGGGCGCGGCGGCTCACCTGGTGTTGGTCCATACGGTGTTGCGGCCGCTTGGCGGCTGCATCCAGTTCGCTGAACAAGTGACGTCCGGAGAGCTCGGGGTCGACTGCCGGGTGACGGCCGAGGGCGAACTGGCCCGGCTGCGCGACTCCCTGGCCTGCATGTTGGGCAGCCTTCGCTCCAAGATCCGCTTTGCCGACGGCGTGCTGGAAGCCATCGCCGACACCGCGCCCTACCTCATCCTCGACGGCCAGGGAAAGATCACCCACACCAACGCCAAGATGCTGGCGCTCATGGAAAAGCCCGGCCGCCAGGAAGACTACCTGGGCCAGAATCTCGGCCAATTCATCTACGGCGACCCCGGACGCGACACCACCTCAGCCCGGGCCGCCCGCACCCATCAAGCCTTCCGGGGCGACAACGACGTGTCTCTGCCTTCGGGCACGGTCAAGACCTTGCGGATTTCGGCCACGCCCATCGCCGATTTCGACGGCGCGCCGCTGGGGCTTTTCGGCTTTTACATGGACCTGACCACCGAGCGTCTCCAACGCGAGGAGATCGAACGCCAGCGCCGGGACCTGTTGGCCCTGGCCGAGGAGTCCGACAGCATCGCCCGTTCGGTGTCCGAGGCGGCCTCGGCCCTGTCCGGACTCGTCAACAAGGCCGCGCGCGGGGCGCAGTTCCAGACCGGCAAGCTGTCGGCCACCAGCGAGGCCATGGCGTCCCTGGATGTTCGGGCCCGGGAGATGTCCGACCACGGACGCGAGGCCTCCCGGGAAGCCGGCGAGGCCATGGCCCAGGCCCAGGCGGGCGACGCCGCCGTGCGCTCGGTCGTAACGGCCATCGGCCGGGTCAACGGCCTGGCCCAGGGACTTGGCCGGGACATGGACGCTCTGGGCGAGCAGGCCCGGGAAATCGGCTCCATCGCCACGGTCATCTCCGACATCGCCGACCAGACCAACCTGCTGGCTCTAAACGCCGCCATCGAAGCGGCCCGGGCCGGCGAGGCCGGCCGCGGCTTCGCCGTGGTGGCCGACGAGGTGCGCAAGCTGGCCGAAAAAACCATGACCGCCACGGGCGACGTCAGCCGGGCCGTGTCGGCCATCCGCGACGGCATCGCCCGGGGCGTGGCCGCCGCCC
>JAEZEM010000389.1 GCA_023417745.1 Pseudomonadota bacterium | reverse complement strand
ATTGGGCCGGCGCGCCAAGGCCCAGGACGGCGGTGAAGACAAAGGCGCTGCCGCGTCCCGGCGCGCTTTCCACGGCGATGTCGCCGCCCATCATCCGGGCCAGCTCCCGGGCGATGCACAGGCCGAGCCCCGATCCGGCGTGCCGCCGGGACAGGGAGTCGTCCACCTGGCTGAAGCATTCAAAGACCCGGCCCTGGTCCTCGGGGGCAATGCCGACGCCGGTGTCGGCGACCACGGTGCGGACGCGCACGCCAGACGACGACTGGGCCGGGTCCAGCTCCACCGTCAGACCCACGCCGCCGCGTTCGGTGAACTTGACGGCGTTGCCCAGCAGATTGGCCAGGACCTGGCGGTAGCGGAAGGCGTCGCCCAGCAGGCAGGCCGGCACTTCCGGCCCGACCTGGACGGTGAAGTCCAGCCCTTTTTCCTTGGCCGTGAAGGCGAAAATGCTGCTGGTCTGTTCCACGGCCCGGCGCAGGGAAAAGGGGCGGGCTTCAAGCTCCAGGCGGCCCGAATCCAGGCGGGAGACGTCGAGGATGTCGCCCACGATTTCCAGCAGCGACCCGGCCGAGTGGATGACGAGCTTGGCGTAGCGTTCGGCCCGGGGGCTGAGATGCTCGCCCAGCAGCCGTTCGGACAGCCCGATGATGCCGGTCAGGGGGGTGCGCATGTCGTGGCTCATGTTGGCCAGAAAGCGGCTTTTCATGCGGCTTAGGGCCTCGGCTTTCTCCCGGCGGCGGCTGATTTCGAAGGTGGAGCCGCCGATGCCCAGAAGCCCCACCACCCAGATGATGCCGTAGGTCGTGGCCAGGGTGCGCTGGTTGCGGTCGCGCGAGGCGAGCAGGGGACCGGCCGGGGCCGAGACGCTGATGCCGCCCCGGGCCGTGCCGACCACCGCCCCCGGATGACAGCCCCGGCAGCTTTCCTCGGTGAGCAGCGGGGCCATGAACCGGAACTGGCCCTTGTCCGCGCCGCCGAAAACCAGTTCGAAGCGGCCTTCCGAGGGCAGCTCGGCCAGGCTCTCCCGCTCCCAGGCGTCCGGGGCGTTCTCGGGTCGGATGGGGGCCAGGCTCGTGATGTGGAAGTGCACGCCGGCGTTTAAAGCGGCGATGTCGGCGATCTGCCGGGTCATGTAGGCCGGATTGAGGCGCACCAGGGTCTCGCCGGAAGCGGTGGCCAGGGAGCGTTCGGTCGCGGGCAGGTGGGGATTGGGGGCGACGTTGGGACCAACTGGCACGAACACGCCGCCGTGGGCGGCGTTCCAGGCCCTGGCGGCCAGGATCTGCTGGAAAAACGCCCTGGCCTGGTACTCGGCCAGCTCCATGATGTGGCGGCGCTCGCCGGCCATGTTCCACAGGAAAAGGGCCAGGAGCAGGCCGGTCCAGAAGAGTCCCAGGAGCACCGGTATGATGATCAAGCGTTTCATGCCCCGTCCCCAGTCCGAAACGTCGCGCTGTTTCGGCGAGAGTCCTTTATAGCTACGCGCCGTGGGTCGGCCTTGTCGAGTCCGATTCTCCGGGGATTGCCCGGCCCGGCCCCAGGTAAAACGCCAGCGCCCGGCCGTGTTTCCGGCAGGCCTCCACGCAGTCGCCGCAGTTGGTGCAGGCGGCCGGCGGCGTCTTGCGCCTGGGGTCGAGCTCCAGGGAGCAGGCGGCCAGGCAGGCCCGCCCGCCCTGGCCGCAGGCGCAGCGCCTGGCCGTAAACACCACCCGCAGCCCGGGCCGGGCCAGCCGGTGGGCCAGGGCCAGGAGCATGGACTGGGGACAGACGAAGCGGCACCACAGCCGCGTCCCGCCGAGGACTTCCAGGACAAGCAGCGCCGGCACGATCAGGACCGGAAACCAGAGCAAGCCCGAGACGGCGTATTGCCACAGCCTGGAGTAGGCCGCCGGCAGGGACAGGAGATTGAGCAGGGGCGGCAGGCCGAAAAGACCGACCAGGGCCAGCCCCGCGCCGGCCAGGATCGCCCGTGCCGTCAGCCCGCCCCGGGGCAACCAGCTGAGGCGCCCTCGACCCAGGCGGCGGGAGAGGGCGTGGCTCCATTCGGAGAGCAGGCCATAGGGGCAGGCGTAGGCGCAAAAGACCGGCCCCAGGACCAGGGCGAGCAGCAAGGCCAGGCCCGCGCCCAGGGCGGCCGGCCAGGCAATGTCCCGGGCCGAGAGCGCCACCTGGAGAGCGGCCAGGGGATCGCCCAGGGGCAGGCCCAGGATGTCCAGGGCCAGGAAATTGCCGCTTATCCAGTTGACGCCCCGGGCGTTGGCCAGGGGCACGGCGGCCATGACCAGGGCGACGCCGATCTGGACGGCGCGGCGGCACGGGCGAAGGGGCAGGCGCGTCATGGAACTCCCCCTGCGCCCGTGCCCAGGGCGGCCCGGGGCACGGTCACGATGGCCTGGCGGGGGCAAACGCTCTCGCACACGCCGCAGCCCACGCAGGCGTCGGTCACCACCGGGAACATGCCCATGTCCATGACCAGGGCCGTGTTGCGCAGCGGGCATTTCTCGTGGCAGGTCTTGCACAAAATCGAGCCCTCGTAGGTGGAGCAGCGCGCCTTGTCGAGCCAGGCCCGGCCCATGGCCGCTTGGGCCATTTCGGCCACGGGACGCAAGGCCCCGGTAGGGCAGGCCGGCGGACAGCGCAGGCACAGCCAGCAGGGCGTGCGGCGCGGGTCGATGCGCGGCGTGCCCACGGTGCGCGGATCAAAGCCGGCTTCAAGGAAAATGCTGCCGAAGGGGCACAGCTGGGCGCAGCGGCCGCACTGGACGCAGCGCTTCAGGAAGCTGTCCTCGTCGCAGGCCCCGGGCGGCCGCAGCAGGTGGCTATCGGACATGCCTCCCTCTCCCCGCCGATCAGGCTTGCTTGCGCCCCGGCTCGGGCCGGGCCAGTTCGTCTTCAAGGCTCAGGTAGGCGGCGGCCACGGCCACCACCCCCGGCGTGGTCCGGATGGCCCGCTCGACAGCGGGCAGCGCGTCGCTTGGCTGTTCGATGACCACCACGAGGTCCGGCGAGCCCTCCCAGGGCAGGACCGTGGTCCCTGGACGGCGGGCCAGGGTTTCCTTGACGCCCGCGAGGGACTCCTGGTTCGTTTGCACGATGAAGCTGGCTACGGCCATGGCGGCCTCCTTGATCCTGGGCGGCCTCAGACCTTGGCCACCTTGGCGGCGCAGATCTTGAATTCCGGTTGTTTGGAGATGTCGTCGACGGCGTCCACGGTGAGTTCGTTGACGAGCTTTTTGGCGTCGTAAAAGGGCGTGAACACGAGCCCCGGCCGGCAGATCTCGCCCACCCGGGCCGGCAGGTCCAGGCTGCCCCGACGGGTCTCCAGGCGCACCGTGTCGCCGTTGGCTATGCCCAGGCGCTTGGCGTCCTCCTGGTTGACCTCCACGAAGGCCGTGGGGAAGGCCTTGTGGATTTCCGGCACCTTGCCGGTCATGGTGCCGGTGTGCCACTGGTCGATGACCCGGCCGGTGGTCAGGACAAAGGGATAGGCGGCGTCGGGCGGCTCGGCCGCCGGCTTGTTGGCCCGCA
>JAEZEM010000076.1 GCA_023417745.1 Pseudomonadota bacterium | reverse complement strand
GAATAGCGGCGGTAGATGCCCTGGTAATGGTCGTTGATCTCTTCCTTGGTCTGATGATGCTTGAAATCGGCGGCGTGGATGATGGAGCTGGCCGCCGGCACCAGCCAGTGCAGATGCAGGAAGAGCGCCACGCCGCCGGCCAGGGCAAAGGCCAGGGCCGGACGCCAGCTGCGTCGGGCAACGGTCTGGCCGAGGGTGAAAAGCGCGGTGAACGAGCCGTAAAACACGATGCCAAAGGGCGAGGCCGAACAGGCCAGGGCCCCGAGCAGGCCGGCCGTCAGCGTGCAGGCGAGAAACCGACGCTTGGACGGATCGGCCGCCGCCCGAAAGAGCAAGACCAGCACCCAGGGCACGATGGCCAGGGCAAAGCCGCTCTCCTCCACATGGCCGGCCACGGCCATGGAAAACTGGCGGGGATTGAAGGCAAAGACCATGGCCGCCAAGACCGTGGGCCACAGCCCCAGGCCCATGAGGCGGCACAAGGCGGCCACGCCGCCGGCTCCGGCCACGGCATAGACCGGGCCTTCCCAACGCACGATAAACGGCCCGCCCAGGTAGGACCCGGCGTCGCGGGTGACAAGGTCGAACCAACGGGTGATGCCGGAAAACGCGCCCGGTGCGCCCATGTCGTACTTGGAGGCCCAGGCGTGCTTGGAGATGTCGGCGACTTGGCGCATCTCCTCGGCATACGGCGTCGGCACCCGGTCCCAGTTCTGGTAGACATGGCCCGGCGTCCAGAGGATGCCGCGCCAGGAGAGCAGCGCGAAGGCCGCGACGATGGCGAGGGGGATGAGAAAGAGGAAGACCAGGGCCCTGCCCTGGACCCGCCGGGGGGGATCATCCCCCCCGGACCCCCTGGACGGGGGAATGGGCTGACTTGTATTACATTTTGTCATGCGAATCGTTATTCAGATCGTAAATTTTCCCCTTTCGGGGGATCTGGGGGCCTCAGGCCCCCAGCCGCCGGAGGCATCTTCCCTCTTCCTCTCCCAATCCGCCTCTTCCCCTCATCTGCCCCGCTTAAAATCCTTCCTCCAGCATCGGGTTCACCAGGCAGGGCGAAACCAAAGCCAGGTCGGCGGGCGGCAGGGAGGACGAGGTCAGGCGTATTTTGCGGCCGACGATGGTCAGCCGACCGGCGGCCAGCCAGGCCACGGCCTGGGGGTAGATGCGGTGTTCCAGGGTCAGGATGCGCGCGCCCAGGCTGTCGCCGTCGTCGTCCGGGCCGGCCGGCACAGCGGCCTGGATGACGATGGGGCCGGAATCCATTTCCTCATCCACGAAATGCACGGTGGCTCCGGCGATGGTCACGCCGTAGGCGGCGGCGGCGGCCTGGACGCGCAGGCCGGGGAAGCTGGGCAAAAGCGCCGGGTGGATGTTGAGGATGCGGTTTCGAAAGGCGGCGATAAACGCCGGAGCGAGCAGGCGCAGGTAGCCGGCCAGGATCACGGCCTGGGCCCCGGAGTCCTGGACAGCGGCCAGCAGGGCCGCGTCGTAGGCGGCCCGGTCGGGGTAGTCGTCCTGGGGCAGGGCGATGGCCGGGAGGCCGTGGGCGCGGGCGCGTAAAAGCGCCCGCGCCTGGGGTTTGTTGGACACGACGGCCGTGATGCGGGCCGCGATCTTGCCTTCCTCGATGCGGTCGATGATGGCTTGCAGGTTGGACCCGCCGCCGGACGCGAGGACGGCAAGGGGCAGCGTCACGCGTCGCGCCTCGCGTCGTCGATGACGGCCTGGGCCAGGGCCGGCACGGTGTAGGCGGCGGCGTTGACGTCCGGGTTAAACCCGTATTCGGCCAGGGTCGCGGCCGTGATGGGGCCGATGCAGGCGGTCTTGACGGCCGAGGCCTTGAGCACCTCGGGCGGAATCTGGGCAAAGAAGTTTTTCACCGTCGAGGACGAGGTGAAGGTGACGTAATGGATCTCGCCGCCCTTTATGGCCTGGATGATCTCGGCCGGGTCCTGATCCACGGGCCGGGTGTCGTAGACCGGCAGCACGGCGACGGTACAACCAGCCTCGGCCAGCTTTTCGGGCAGCACGTCCCGGGCTTCGCGGGCGCGGGGGATGAGCACTTTCTTGCCGGCCACATCCTGGGCGAGCAGCCCTTCGACCACGGATTCGGCCACGAAGCGTTCGGGGATGAAATCGGCCCGAAGGCCGCGCTCGGCGAGCTTTTTGGCCGTGGCCGGCCCGATGGCGGCGATGCGGATGCCGGCAAAGGCCCGGGCGTCCAGGCCCTTGGCGTCGATGCGCTCGAAAAAGCAGTCCACGCCGTTGGCCGAGGTAAAGATGACCCAGTCGTTGTCGTAGAGACTGTCGATGGCCGCGTCGACCGGGGCGACGTCGGTGAGCGGCGCGATCTCGATGGCCGGGAATTCGTAGCAGCAGGCCCCTTCGGCCCCCAGCAGGCGGGTCAAGTCACTGGCCTGCTCGCGGCTGCGGGTGACGACCACGCCCTTGCCGAGAAGGGCCCGCTTTTCGTACCAGGCCAGCTTGTCGTGGAGCGTGGCCACGCCGCCGACGACAAAAAGCGAGGGGGGGGCGAAGCCGTGCTTTTGGGCTTCCTCGGGCATGGTGGCCACGGTGGCCACGAGGCTACGGTGGCGGCAGGTGGTGCCCCAGCGCACCAGGGCGGCCGGGGTGTCGCCGGGCATGCCGGCTTTCATGAGATTTTCGGTGATGTGGGGCAGGTTTTTCACGCCCATGAAAAAGACCAGGGTGGAGCCGGACTTGGCGAAAGCTTCCCAATTGAGCGAGCTTTCGCCCTTGGTCGGGTCTTCATGGCCGGTGATAAACGACACCGACGAGGTGAACGAGCGGTGGGTGATGGGGATGCCGGCATAGGCCGGCGCGGCCACGGCCGAGGTGACGCCGGGCACGACCTCGAAGTCGCAGCCGGCGGCGATGAGCTCCTCGGCTTCCTCGCCGCCCCGGCCAAAGACAAAGGGATCGCCGCCTTTGAGGCGAGCCACCACCTTGCCGGCCTTGGCCATGTCCACCAGCAGGTCATTGATCTTGTCCTGGGGCAGGGTGTGGTCGCCGCCCTTCTTGCCGACGTAGTAGATTTCCGCGTCCTTGCGGCAGAAATCCAGGAAGGCCTTGTTGGCCAGATAGTCGTAGACCACGACGTCGGCCATTTCGAGGAGTTCCTTGGCGCGAAGGGTCAACAGGCCCGGATCGCCCGGACCAGCCCCGATGAGATAGACTTTGGACATGCACCCGCCTTTGGTGGTTGGCAGTATCAATTCGGCCCGTGGGCATACCGGGAAGCGGCCGCCCTTACAAGGGATGCCGCGATGCTAGGGTTTGGCGTGCCAGACCGGCGCGCCGCCGCCCAGGCACTGGTCGATCGCCAGATCGACCACGCAGGGATCGGCCAGCCGGTTTTCCGGCGACACGAGCATGGCGGCCCGGCCCTGGTCCGGCACCATGCCGTTGTTGAACAGGTAATTGACGGTCACGACCTTCATGCCGTCGGGCAGGGGCGTAACCGAGGCCACCTTGACCTCGTACAGCCCAAGATTGCTGGTCTTGGCCCAGGCGGTGTTGAAAAGATGCAGGTATTTGGCTTCGCCGCCGCCGGTTTCGCGGTTGCAGCCGACAAGGGCGACGGCCAGCGTCAAGATGGCCAGAGCGGCCCGAAGTGTCCTTGGCATGTGCGTTTCCTTGCTGAAAAGTTCTCGGCGCTTTTTTTCACGGATCGGCCAAAACGGCAACCCCGGCCGCCTTTGACTTCGGGCCGCTCTCGTAGCACAAGGAAGCCCGATTCCAAAGGAGGTTGGCCGTGGC
>JAEZEM010000055.1 GCA_023417745.1 Pseudomonadota bacterium | reverse complement strand
GCGGTGCATGCGGGCTGCCTTTGCTGGCTGGGGGGCGACTGGCGCGCCGGGCCGCCGGCGCGCGGGGCGTTAAAGTCCTAATGACTTTGGCCAAAAGCGGAAAATATTGCAAGGTTGCGGAGGTTGTCGATCATGCGGGTGGTTTTTGTGGGCGTGGGCGAGGCGTTTGACGAGGGGCTGGCCAACACGAGCCTTTTTCTGGCCGGCCTAGTCGGCGAGACCCGGCGCACGGTGCTTCTGGACTGCGGCTTCACGGCGGCTGCGGCGTTTTTCGGCTGCCCGGCCATTGCTCCGGCCGACCGCCAGGACGGGCCGGACGCGGTTTGGATATCCCATTTTCACGGCGACCATTTTCTGGGCCTGCCCTGGTTGATAACCCGGCTCCACGAGCAGGGGCGCTCACGGCCGCTGCGCGTCCACGGCGGGGCCGGCGTGGCGACCAAGGTGCTGGCCGCCCTGGATCTGGCTTATCCGAATCTGCGGGAAAAGCTGGCCTTCGAGATTGTCGGGATTGAGGCGAGGCCGGGCGAGGCTTTTGAGCTGGCCGGCTTTGCCGCCCGGGCGGAGTTGACCGGGCACGGCGCGCCGTGTCTGGGGCTGCGGCTCGAAACGCGCCTTGGGGCGCTTTTTTACGGCGGCGACGGGCCGACGACGGCCAAAGGGCTGGAGCTGGCCTCGGGCTGTTCCCTGGCCGTGCTGGAGGCCTACGGCCTGGAAGCGGGCGTGCCCGGGCATGGTTCGGTGCCCGAGGCCGTGGAAGCGGCCGAAGCGGCCTGGGTGGAAGCCTTGGCCGTGGTCCATGTGCGGCGCGAGGTGCGCCGCGAGCGTGGCGACGCCATCCGCCGGGGGCTTGCCGACGCCTCGATCCGGGCGTTTATGCCCGAGCCGGGGGAGGTGTTCGAGACGCAGGGTTAAGACGAAGAATCTATCTCAACTTTTTTTGGACTGTAACGTTTTGTGAGAGAGTCCCATTCAGGAACTTGAGGAGTGCAGTCAATGTTGAAGTTGTCAATTGTGTAGGCAACAATTTCGCCTTCATTCTTGCAGTTAACTATTTTTTCGCTGAATGACATTTCCCCACTGTATTTGTTATTTAGATGTTCAAATCCAGGTTGGTTTATGAGTGTTGTCGTGTTGTTTGTTGCAGATAGACGGCATGCGTAGACTACCGGGTGGCCGATTACAGTGTAACTGTTCATTTTTGCAATGTGAGTTTTGCCATAGTCTATGCCAATTCCTAAGCCAATATTGTTGAGGATTATATTGAATTTAGATCTGCTTTGGTGATAAAATTTATGAAAGAAAGAATGGCATTCAATGGCAGACTTGACTGCGAAAAGGCCAGCGTCTTCTCCGCTGTAGAACTCTGGAAAAAATGCAAGTATTCCATCACCTGTGAATTTGTCAAAAATACCGAAATTATTTTGGATGATGTTGGATAGTCCGTTGCAACAAAATGTGATAAAGTGTTCAAAGTCTTGAGGGCTTCTAGATTTGAGCATTAATTCAGTCGAGCGTCTTATGTCGATTGATATGACAAAAGATTGACACTCTTTGTTTGATTCAAAAAGCTGATAAAAGTCGTCGTCTTGTATGAGTCTTTGTCTCGCTGCATAGGTAACCTGCGAGAGAAGGTGCTTGAGGGATAATTCTTTTTTTATGTTGTCTACGTTTAACTGGAGTTGCTTGACGAGCTTGTCTTTTTCTTGAACGTCACTTTTTAGTTTTGATACAATGTCTTTGGTGTCATTGCTTAGTTTTGCAATTGTATTGTCTATGTTGACATTGATGTTGTTTGACTCTATGAATTTAGAAATTTCTTTAAAACTATCAATATATGTTTCAGGTTTAAGTGAATTCAATAGATCGTGATAATTCGTTGATTGTATCGTATCTTTATAGATTTGTTCAATGTGGGCGAGGTCGTGTGCGCTTGGTAAATCAAAATAAGAAGAATACTTGCTGTACGTATCTTTGTCGCTCATTCAAGAGTTCCTCTAAAGAGAGCTTTCTTGTAATGAAAAAATACTATTGAAATGATCTAATTCGAGGCGCTGCCCTGGGCCGAGTCGCCGACCACGAGGTAGCTGCCCGGATGGGAGACCGGGGCGCGGTCGCGGCGCAGCAGCCACATGTCGCGTTCCTTGTCCGTGGCCGCGATCTGCTCGTAGTGGCGGTCGAGGATGGAGCGGTTGTCGAGAAAGGCGTTGGCCGCCGCCGACACCCGCACGCAGCCCTTGGAATCCGGGCCGCCCAGGCGCGGTTCGCCCTGGTCCGGGTCGGTGGCGTGCATTAAAAGGCGCATCTGGCTGTCATAGACGCCCTGCCGGAACTGGCGCGGGGCCTGCTGGTAGCCGAAGTCCCACACCCGGCTGCCGCGCGCGCCAAGGCCGCGCCAGCCTTTGCTGTTTTTCGTGCCCTCGGCCCGGTAGCCCCAGTTCTCGGGCAGATGCTCGAACACGCCCACCGGCGTAATAAACGAGTCCTCCCGGGGCCGCAGCTTGCCCGAGGAGATGAAATCCGCACCGATAAAGGCCACGCGCTTGGCCTGCGCGTCGTAGTAGGCCAGAAGCAGCAGCTGGGTGGACGGATTGCGGTCGGCGTAGACGAAATACTGGCTGGCCGAGAGATCGGCGCTGGCCGCCTGGAGCCGGGCCAGGGCGTCGGCCCGGGCGGCGTCGCGGTAGGTCTGGCCGGGGTCGGCCAGCAGCTCCAGATGGCGCTGGCCGGCCTTGCCGGAAAAACGGGCCATGGTTCGGGCCGTGACCGTCTCGGCAAACTGCCGGCCGACGGCAACGAGTTCCTGGCGCACGGCGGCATCGGCCACGGCGGCGGCTTCGGGCTCGTAAAAGGGCGCGGCCTTGGCCGGTGCGGCAGCGGCCGGCTGGGCCGGCTTGTCCTTGGCCGCCAGAGTCAGGCCCGGCAGCGCGGACGTCAGCAAAACGGCCAAAATCCCGGCCAGGCCCAACCGTCCGGCCAGGGAAGCGGTCACCTGACGAAAAAGCGGGCCTCCCGTCCGAGCGAAACCCGCTTCGTGAGCCTTTTGGCAGGACACGCCGCAAACGGCGCTAGAAGACCCGGCGG
>JAEZEM010000243.1 GCA_023417745.1 Pseudomonadota bacterium | reverse complement strand
CAGGAAAGGGGTCCGGGGGGCTTAGCCCCCCGGCGGGGCCCGGGGCGGAGCCCCGATTCTCTCCCCCCTCTATTAATGCAGGCCTTGCTTGTCCCAGTAGGCGCGCACGAAGCGTTCGGCGTCTTCGCGGCTGGTGACGTCGGCGCTGATCTGGGCCTTGAGCAGCGCGTCGCGGATAAGTCCCACGGCCGGTCCGGGCTTGAGGGAGAGCAGTTGCATGATCTGCGCGCCATTGAGCAGCGGTTCGAGCATTTCCTCGGGCGTTTCGGTGCGCTCGAGCATTTTCATGTTGTGGTTGAATTCCTTGTAGGTGCCGCCCACGGACTTGATGTCGGCCCGGGCCATTTCGATCAGGCGCGGGTACTGGTCCAGGGCGCGGAAGCGGCGGATGCCCCGGTCGGTGAGCATGAAGTGGAAGTGCATGTGGCCGCGCACGAGGTTGCACACGAGGTCGATCTCGTCCGGGGGGAATCCCATCCGCGAGAGGATCTTGCGGGTGACCTTGGCGCCGACCTGGTGGTGCTGGTAGAACTGGAGGCTGCCGTCGGCGTGCTGGGCGGTGTGGAGCTTGCCCACGTCGTGGAACAGGCAGGCCAGGGTGCCGTACCAGTCGTAGGGCAGTTCCTCGGGGTAGTGGCGCATGACGGCCAGGGTTTGTTCGAACAGCGTGTATTCGACGCCGTCGTCGGAGGTGATCTTGATGCGGGCCAGCGTGGCCACTTCGGGCAGGAACCAGTGGAGGATCATGGTGTCGTAGAGGCGCTCCACGAAGTCGGCCATGTTTTCGGCCTCGACCTTGCGCCATTCGTCCATGATGTCTTTCACCGACACGTAGTCCATGATGCGGCGCGAGGCCCGCAGGATGGCCATGAGGGTGTTGGTCTCGACCGGGATGTTGTAGTTGGCGGAAAACCGCAGCGCCCGCACGGCCCGCAGGTAGTTCTGGCGGATGGCTTCGTCGGGGATGCCGTTTAAGCGCACTTCGCCGCTGGAGAGGTCGGCGAAGCCGTCGTGGTCCTCGACCTGATGCGGCACGTAGGGGCTGGCCTGATGGGGCGGCAGCAGTCCCTTGGCGGTCAGCCGGGCGATGAGTCGGCTGGTGAGCCGGGCCACGGACTCCTCGGGATGGGAGGCGTCGGCGGTGTCGGCCGGGTAGAGGTAGAGCGTGGTGTCGCCGCTTTGGAGGCGGGCAAACGCGCCGTCCTCGGCGTAGGCTTCGGACTGGGGGAAGAGCTTCTGGACTTCGGCCAGGGGGGCGTCGGTGGCCACGTCGAGTTCCGGCGCGGCCTTGTCCAGGGCTTTTTCCTGCAAAGCGGCATTGATGACGTAGGCGTCGTAGCCGTTTCGCATGATGGTTTTGCAGATGGCGGTGGCGTCCTTGAAGGGTTGCGCCATGGGAAGACCTCCGGGTGCGGCGATTGATGCGTGTCTCAGGCTCCGGCGCGGGCGAGTTCGTAGACCACGTGGCCGTTCACGGCGGTCAGGGTTACGCGGCCGGTGAGGGATTGGCCCAGAAGCGGCGTGTTCTTGCCCTTGGAGCGCAGGGTTTCGGGGGTGACGACCCAGGACTGTTCCGGGTCGAAGAGGCAGAAATCGGCCGGATCGCCCGGGGCGAAGCGGCAGTGGGGAAGCTTGAATATTTCGGCCGGCCGCCAGGCGAAGCGCAGGGCGATGTCTTCGGCCGTCAGCTGCCCCAGGCGCACGAGTTCCCACAGGCTGCCCAGGGCCGTGTCCAGGCCGGTGATGCCGTTTTTGGCGTCCTCGAAGGGGGTTTCCTTTTCGTGGGCGGCGTGGGGGGCGTGGTCGGTGGCCAGGATGTCGATGACGCCTTCGCGCAGGGCCTGGATGAGCGCCAGGCGGTCGTCGTCGGTGCGCAGCGGCGGGTTGACCTTGGCCATGGTGTCGTAGCCGAAAAGCGCCGCGTCGGTCATGGTGAGGTAATGCGGGCAGGTTTCGGCCGTGACCGGCGCGCCCCGGCGCTTGGCGTCGGCGATGAGCTCCACGGCCCGGCGGCAGCTGACGTGGGCCAGATGCACCGGGGCGTTCAAATATTCGGCCAACAGGATGTCCCGGGCGACTTGCAGGGCCTCGGCCACGTCGGGCTGGCCGCGAAGGCCCAGGCGGGCGCTCATGACGCCTTCGTTGGCCCCGGAACCCTTGGCCATGTACGGGTCTTCGCAGTGGTCGATGACCGGGGCGAGGTCGGCGGCGTATTCCAGGGCGTGGCGGAACAGTTCGGTGTCGGCCACGGGTTCGCCGTCATTGGAAAAGGCCACGCAGCCGGCGGCCAGCAGCTCTTCCATGGGCGCGAGCTGTTTGCCGGCAAGGCCCATGGTGAGCGCGCCGATGGGGAACAGGCGCGGGCCGTGGGGCCAGGCGTCGGCGGCCCGGCGCAGCATGAGCCGGGTCACCGATTCGTTGTCGTTGACCGGATCGGTGTTGGCCATGCACAGGATGTTGGAAAATCCGCCTCCGGCGGCGGCGGCCAGGCCCGAGGCGATGTCTTCCTTCCATTCCTGCCCGGGTTCGCGCAGGTGGGTGTGGGCATCGGTCATGGCCGGCATGAGGAGCTGGCCCTTGGCCTCGACGACCCGAGCTTCAGGGAAGCGGGCGGTCGGGTCATGGGGCGAAAGTTCCAGCACCTGCCCGGCGGCGCAGACCAGGGTCCAGCGGCCGTCGCGGCCGGGGACGGCGGCGTCGACGACGACGAGATCCGGCGGCGTCATGCGGTTTCCCCTTTTTCCTTGCGGGTGATGTGGAGATACAAAATCGCCATGCGCACGGCCACGCCCGAGGCTACCTGGTCCAGGATGAGCGAGTTGCCGGCGTCGGCCAAGTCCGAGGCGATTTCCACGCCCCGGTTGATGGGGCCGGGATGGAGCACCTTGACGCCCGGGGCGGCGTTTTTGAGGCGCGCCTGGGTGAGGCAAAACCGCCGGGCGTATTCGCGCAGATCGGGCAGAAGCCCGGCTTCCTGGCGTTCGAGCTGCAGGCGCAGGCACATGACGGCGTCGGCGCCGGCCAGGGCCGGTTCCAGCTCGTGAAAGACCTTGGCTCCCAGGGCTCGGGCGTCCTTGGGGAGCAGGGTGCGCGGGGCGCACAGGCGCACGGTGACGCCGAGCATGGTGAGCAGGCGAATATTGGACCGGGCGACCCGGGAATGGGCCACGTCGCCAAGGATGGTCACGGTCTTGCCGACGAGATCGTCGCCCCAGACTTCGCGCAGGGTAAAAAGATCGAGCAGGGCCTGGGTGGGGTGGGCGTGCCAGCCGTCGCCGGCGTTAATGACGGCGCAGGACACGCGGCGGGCCACGAAATCGGCCGCGCCGGAACTCGAATGGCGCATGACGATGGCGTCGGGGTTCATGGCCTGGAGCGTGAGCACGGTATCCTTGAGGGTTTCGCCCTTTTGCAAGGAACTGCCAGACTTGGCCAGGCCGAAGGTGTCGGCCGAAAGGCGTTTGCCGGCGATGTCGAAGGAGGTCTTGGTGCGGGTGCTCGGCTCGGCGAAAAACAGCACAACGCTTTTGCCCTTGAGGGTGGGCACTTTCTTGACGGGTCGGGCGTTGATTTCCCGGAAGGAGGCGGCGGTGCGCATGACCACGTCCACGTCTTCCCGGGAGAGTTGCGAGACGTCGAGAAGATCCTTGTGGGGCCAGTTCATGGGGCATCCTCGGGGCGAATTTTGGCCGCGCGCCCAGGCGCGTAAGCCGAACGATATTTTCACAAGCCCCGGGCGGCGTCAATGC
>JAEZEM010000189.1 GCA_023417745.1 Pseudomonadota bacterium | reverse complement strand
TCTATTTCCAGCACGACCAGAACGTGGACCAGGGCGCGCCGCTTGTCGGCGTGTGTCCGGCCGACCAGACCGACCTCATCCAGGACGTGGTCAACCGCGTGCGCACGGACTGGGAGGAAAAGGAATAACCGCCATGGGCGAGTATCTGCAAATCCGCGTCATAGCCCAGACCTACGATGAGGCCGGCGCCGAGAAGCGCTTCCCCAAGCTCTACGCCCTGGCCTGGCCCGTGGAGGCCACGCCGTCCGAAGGGCCGCGCGGACTGGTGGAACTGGCCGGCGTGCTCGATGACCGCATCCGCCTGGGCGATCTGCCCGCCCCGGATCGCAAGACCCTGACGCCGGGGTTGGAAAAGGTCACGGCGGCCAAGACGGCTCTGGAAGTTGCCCTGGGCGACCGCGACGCCAAGGCGGCCGACCAGGCGTCCTATCAACTGGAAGACGCGCTCGGGGAGCTGGAAAAGCTCGCCCCGCGCCCCTAATTTTTCTCGCGCCAAAGGAGGTCCGCCATGGCCGGAAGCATCAACAAAGTCATCCTCGTCGGCCGTCTGGGCCAGGACCCGAAAGTTACGTACATGACCAACGGTAACCCCGTAGCCAACTTGAGCGTTGCCACGGACGATTCTTACAAGGATCGTGAAGGCAATAAGGTTGAAAGAACCGAATGGCATCGGGTTGCCGTGTATGGCCGGTCTGCCGAATTTTGCGGGAACTATTTGACGAAAGGAAGCCTCGTCTACATAGAGGGGACCTTGCGTACTCGTAGCTGGGATGACCAGCAGGGACAAAAGCGGTATACGACAGAGGTCGTCATCTCCGGCATGGGGCACACCATTCAGGGACTGTCCGGCCGCGCCGGCCAGACCGCCGAGGCCCCCATGGGCGACGAGGGCTTCGCCCCGCGTCGCGGCGGCGGCCAACAGGGCGGCCAGCAGGGCGGCTACGGCAACCAGCCCGGCGGCCAGGGCGGCGCGCCCCGCCAGGGCGGCCAAGGCGGTCAAGGCGGCGGCCGGCCCCAGCAGGGCGGAAATCGCCAGCCCTACCCGGAAGACGACCTCGGCCCGGCCTTCCCCTCCGAAGCCTCGGGCATGGACGACGTGCCGTTCTAAGGTTTTTCCGCGAGTGACTCCCTTGCCATGGCCGGGGAGGCCGGCAAACAAAGCCGGTGCGACCGCCGTTTTTTGGCTGATCGCACCGGCTTTGTTGCGTTGGTAGCCGCTTAGGCGGTGAAGCCTCCGTCGATGGTCAGCGCCGTACCGGTGATGAAGGACGCTCCCGGACCGGCCAGGAAGACGATGCCGGCGGCGATTTCCTCGGGGCTGGCAAAGCGGCCAAGGGCCATGTTGGCCTTGAGGACGGCGGCAGAGTCGCCGGAGTCGGGATTCATGTCCGTGGCCGTGGGGCCGGGTTGAACGACATTGACGGTGATGCCGCGCGGTCCCAGGTCATGGGCCGCGCCCCGGGCATAGCCGGCCACGGCGGCCTTGGTGGCGGCGTAATCGGCCATCCCGGGAAAACCGGCCCGGGAGGCCACGCACGAGCCCACGATGATGATGCGCCCGTCGTCGGCCATGACTGGGGCGGCAGCCCGAATGGCTGCGGTCACGCCGCCGATGTTGACGGCGTACTGTCGGGCCAGGCTGTTTGGGTCAACGGCGGGATCATCGAGACGAGCCGGCATCAGTACCCCGGCGTTGTTGACCAGGATGTCCAGCCGGCCGAAGTGGGCGGCCACGGTGGCGATCAACTCCCGGACCTGGGCCGGATCGACCTGGTCGGCCTTGAAGGCTGCGGCTCGGACCCCGAGCGCAGTCAACTCCTGCGCCACGGCCTCGGCCTTTTCGGCCGAAGCGGCGTAACTTATGGCCACATCCGCGCCTTTATCCGCGAGCGCCCGGGCCGTGGCCGCGCCGATGCCGCGCGAGCCGCCGGTGACCAGGGCGACTTTTCCAGTCAGTTCCTTGAGCATACGACACCTCCTGCCTGCGGTTTCCGCATTTCCCCCATAGATAGGGCCAAGGGGAGGTCTGTCAAACCACGCGCCTCGTCGCTGCCTACCGCCGCAAGAGCCGCAGCCCGTTGGCAATGACCAGCAAGCTTGTGCCCATGTCGGCGAAGACGGCCAGCAGCATGGAGCCGTAGCCGAGGAGGGTGAGCGCCAGCACCAGCCCCTTGAGGCCCAGGGCCAGGGCGATGTTCTGTTTGAGGGTGGCCATGGTGGCCCGGGACAGGCGCACGAAGGCCGCCACCTTGCGCAGATCGTCGTCCATGATGGCCACGTCGGCCGTTTCGATGGCCGCATCGGTTCCGGCGGCGGCCATGGCGAAGCCGATGTCGGCCCGGGCCAGGGCCGGGGCGTCGTTGATGCCGTCGCCGACCATGCCGACCAGGGGCTTGCCGTCGCCCTGGGCAGTCAGCGCGTCCACGGCGGCGGCCTTGTCCTCGGGCAGTTGGTCGCCGCGCGCCTCGTCGATGCCGGCTTGGCCGGCGATGACGGCGGCGGTGCGGCTGTTGTCGCCGGAGAGCAGCACCGTGCGGATGCCCAGGCTGTGCAGCTCGGCCACGGCCTCGCGACTGTGGGGCTTTATCACGTCGGCGGCGGCGTAGATGGCCAGCACGGCCTCCGGGCCGGCGAGCAGGGCGGCGGTTTTGCCCTGGGCTTCCAGGGCTTCCAGCCGGGCTTCGATGGCCGGGCCGCACAGCCCCAGCTCTTCAATGAGTCGGTGGTTGCCGAGGTGGTAGGGCACGCCGTTCACGACGCCGCGCACGCCGCGTCCGGGCAGGGCGGCGAAGTCGGCCACGGCCAGGGCGGCCACGCCGTCGTCGCGTCCGGCCCGGGCCAGGGCCTTGGACACGGGATGGTCCGAGCGGGCGGCCAGGCTTACGGCGATGGCCCGGTTGGCGGCGGCGTCACCGGCCAGATCAAAGGTTTCGGCGGCGCTGGGCTTGCCGGTGGTCAGGGTGCCGGTCTTGTCCAGGACCATGGTTGTCAGCCCTTGGCCTTGTTCGAGGAACAGACCGCCCTTCACCAGGATGCCGCGCCGGGCGGCGGCGGCCAGGCCACTGACCATGGACACCGGAGTGGAGATGACCAGGGCGCAGGGGCAGGCGATGACCAGGATGACCAACCCCTTATAGATCCAGTCGGCGAAGGACGCGCCGGCCACCAGCGGCGGCAGCACGGCCACGGCCAGGGCCACGGCGAAGACGGCCGGGGTGTAGACGGCGGCGAAGCGGTCCACGAACCGTTCGGCGCGGGCCTTTTTGCCTGGCGAGGCGACCACGGCCCGGGTGATGCGGGCCAGGGTGGAGTCGTCGGCCAGGGCGGTGGCGCGGTAGAGCAGCTCGCCTTCCTGGTTGACCGTGCCGGCGAAGAGCTGGTCCCCGGGGCCTTTTTCCACGGGCAGGGATTCGCCGGTGACGGCCGACTGGTCGAGGGCCGACCGGCCGGCCTCGACCATGCCGTCCAAGGCCACGCGTTCGCCCGGGCGCAGGCGCACCCGCGCCCCGACCGGCACGGCGT
>JAEZEM010000107.1 GCA_023417745.1 Pseudomonadota bacterium | reverse complement strand
AGGGGCCGGGCTGCCGCGAGCCGGGCGCGGTTTTGGGGCATTTCGCCGCTTTCCGGGCCGCCCTGGCCGGGCCGTTGTCCGAGCGTTTCAGCCGTCTGGCCGGCCGCCGGCTGGTCGTGGAGGTCGGCTATGCCCGCCTCGACGCCGCCGCCGGGGCTGGATCGCGCCAGCTGCTGCGGGCCTTGTGTCAGGCCCAGTGCCTGGGCAAGCACGGTTTCGACGATGAACGCCGCCGCCTGCATCAGGCCTTCGAGCGCCTTGTTGCCGCCCGGGAGTGCGACGTGCGTTACCAGCCCCTGGTCGATCTGGCCGGCGGCGGGGTGCTTGGCTGGGAAGCCTCCATCCGGGGCGAAGCCGACGGGCCGTTTGCCGCCGCCGACCAGCTCTGGGCCTTTGCCGCCACATGCGGCGAGGAAGCGGGCCTGGATCGGCTCTTTCGGGAGCTGGCCCTGTCCCGCCTGGGGCCTTTGGGTGAGCGGCGAAAGCTGTTTTTGCCCATCCGCCACGCCAGCCTCGACGATCCGGCCTTTGCCGCGCCCAGGCTCGCCGGGGAACTGGAGCGCCTGGGACTGTCCCCGGCCGAGGTGGTGCTGTGCGTTTCCGAGAAAAACGTCCTGGGCGACCTATCCTGCCTGTTCGAACGCCTGGAACCCCATCGGGCCGCCGGCTTTGCCCTGGCCGCCGACGACGTGGGCGGCGGGGCCTCCAACCTGCTGCTGCTTTCCCGGGCCCGGCCCGACTGGATCAAGACCTGTCCGGGGCTGGCCGAGGCTGTGGAGGCCAATCCCTTCAAGCGGGTGATGCTCGAAACCTTGGCGCTTTTATCGGAAAAGATCGGCGCGCGCCTGGCCGTGGCCGGCATCGCCTCGGAGCTGGCCCTGTCCACGGTGGCCTCCATGGGCGTCCATGCCGCCCTGGGGCCGCACTTCGGCCAGCCGGCCTGTCCCAAGCCGCAGCAGGTGGCGAAGCTTCCGCCCAAGGCGAACTTCGACGTCCTGGGCGGCGGCGGCTGGCAATCCTCGGCCCCCATCGGCAATCTGGCCGAGGCTTGCCTCACCGTGGCCGAGGACACCACCGTGGACGAGGTGCGCGGGCTGCGGGCCGACCGGCCGCCCATGACCAACGTGGTGGTGGCCACCGCCGGCCGGCCTGTGGGCATCCTCATGAATTACCATTTGGATCGCCGGCTCAGCTCCCGTTACGGCAATTCCCTTTTCGGTCACAAATCCGTCACCCGCATCATGAACGACAAGCCGCTTCTCGCCGAGGCCGCCCAGGCCGTGGAGGCCGTGGCCCGGCAGGCCATGAACCGCGACCCGGCCATGGTTTATGACGACATCGTGGTGGTGGACGGGACCGGACTGCTCGTCGGCACGGTTTCGGTGCAAAAAATGCTCGACTCCCTGGCCCAGGTGCAGGTGGAGCTGGCCAAGGGCCTCAATCCCTTGTCCGGTCTGCCCGGCAACATGGCCATTGAGCTGGAAGTGGGGCGTCGGGCCAAGCTCGGCGGGCCGGTCAGCTGCGTCTACGTCGATCTCGACAATTTCAAGGTCTACAACGACGCTTACGGTTTTTCCAACGGCGACAAGGTGATCCTGCTCACGGCCCGGGTGCTGGCTGAGGCCCTGCGCGGCCGGCCGGACTGTTTTCTCGGCCACGTGGGCGGCGACGATTTCGTGTGCATCACCCCGCGCGAAGAGGCCGAGGGCTTGTGCACCCGGGCCATTGAGGCCTTTGCCGGGGCCATCGGCGGCCACTACAGCTCGGAAGACCGCCGACGCGGGGCCATTGCCGGCAAGTCCCGCGACGGCGCGCCCGGGATGTTCCCCCTGGTGTCGCTGTCCATGGGCATCGTGGACTGCGCTTTCGAGATACCGTTTAGCGCCGAGGAGTTCAGCCAGCGGGTGGCGGAGGTCAAGAAATTCGCCAAGACCCGGGCCGGCAACTCCTACGTGCGCGACCGCCGCGCCCCCCTTGGGGCGCGGGGTTGAGCCGTTTCGCCGCTCAGGCGGCGTTTGTCACCGGTTTGCCATAATGCCATCGCCTGTTCGTCATGGGCGGCGGGCATACCGAAGCAGGTCGGTCGCGATGGCGTCCCGGCCGGCACAAACGCTCAAGGACGGCTCGCCCCATGCAGCACAGCGTCAAAATGGCCGCGGTGGACCTCGACTTCTACTACGGCCGGTTCAAGGCTCTTGAGAGCATCAACCTGGAAATCCCCGAACGCCGGGTCACGGCGCTTATTGGCCCGTCCGGCTGCGGCAAATCAACCTTTCTGCGGTGCCTAAACCGCATGAACGACCTCATTGCCGGCACGCGCACCGATGGCGCGGTGCTGCTCGACGGGGTCAAGGTCAACGTGCCCAGTCTCGACGTGGTGGAGCTGCGGCGCAAGGTGGGCATGGTCTTCCAAAAGCCCAACCCCTTCCCCAAAACCATTTTCGAAAACGTGGCCTACGGCCTGCGCGTGGGCGGCGTAACCGACCGCAACTACATTTCAAGCCAGGTGGAAAAGAGCCTGATCGCGGCCGGGCTTTTTACCGAAGTCAAGGACCGGCTCCATGATTCGGCCCTGGGCCTTTCCGGCGGCCAGCAGCAGCGGCTGTGCATCGCCCGGGCCGTGGCCCTGGAGCCGGAAGTGCTGCTCATGGACGAACCGGCCTCGGCCCTGGACCCCATCGCCACCCAGAAGATCGAGGAGCTCATTGCCGAGCTCAAGCGCAACTACACCATCGCCATCGTCACCCACAGCATGCAGCAGGCGGCCCGGGTCTCGGACCTCACCGCCTTTTTCTACATGGGCAAGCTCGTGGAAGTCGGCCCCACCGAAGCCA
>JAEZEM010000028.1 GCA_023417745.1 Pseudomonadota bacterium | reverse complement strand
GCGGGATGTTGAAACCCAGTTTGACGGTGTCGGCCGCCCGGACCGGCGAAGCCAGGCCCAGAACGCAAAAAAGGGCAATCAGCCAGGACCTTTTCATGAACGCCTCCTGTTTGCAGTCGATTTCAAGCACTTACACTTAGACGCCAAGACCCGCTCTATAGCTCAAGTCCGGCTTGAAGGGAATCCCCCGGACCTGAGCGTACAACATTTTTGTGAAACATCCGATGACGGGACGAATCACCAGCCAACCGTAATCATTGAATTTTACCTAAAAACCCCGGCAAACCGCCGTAATGTCGGACGGGCCAACGCCCGCCCCCTGACCGGTTTTCCAGAGTCGGCTGAAAAACCACGGGCTTCGGCCATGCCCCCCGTCGGGACCGGCAAAGAGCCTTGGGACCCGGTGTCAGTAAAATAATTTTCAGATTTTGACAATATTGTCCGAACATTCTTTGCCACCTCCCCACTGGCGTCGGCAGGCGTTCTGGGCTATGCCCTTTTTCCCGGTTTTTCCGGCAAAGAAACCGAAAAAGGACCACAAACCATGTCCGCCACCGCCCGACTGCGCATCACCTGCCCCGACCGGCCCGGCATCGTCTCGGCCGTGACCACGTTTCTGTACACCCACGGGGCCAACATCATCGACCTCGACCAGCATTCCACCGATCCCGAGGGCGGCACGTTTTTCATGCGCCTCGAATTCTACACGCCCTACATCGACGTGTCCCGGGCCGCCCTGGAAGCCGCCTTTGGCGAGGTGGTGGGCAACCGCTTCGACATGGACTGGCGGCTGTCCTACTCCGACGTGCCCAAGCGCGTGGCCGTCCTGGTTTCGCGCCACGACCACTGCCTCATGGAGCTCTTGTGGCGCTATGCCCGAAACGAGCTGCCCTGCGACATCGCCATGGTCATCGGCAACCACGAGGACCCGCGCGAGGCTGTGGAGGGCTTTGGCGTGCCCTACCACTGCGTGCCGGTCGGCGACGGCGGCATGCCCGAGGCCGAGACCCGCATGGCCGAACTGCTCGGAGCCGATACCGACCTGCTCGTCCTGGCCCGCTACATGCGGGTGGTCTCGGGGGATTTCCTGCGGCCCTACGACAACCGGGTCATCAACATCCACCATTCCTTCCTGCCGGCCTTCGTCGGGGCCGACCCCTACCGCCAGGCCCATGAAAAGGGCGTCAAGCTCATCGGGGCCACGGCCCACTACGTCACGGCCGAACTCGACGCCGGCCCCATCATTGAGCAGGACACCGCGCGGGTGACCCACCGCCATAGCGTGGCTGATCTCAAGGCCATGGGCAGCGAGCTGGAGCGCACCGTGCTGGCCCGGGCCGTGACCTGGCACCTGGAAGACCGGGTGATCGTTTTCGGCAACAAGACCGTGGTCTTCCGCTAGGCCGCCGCCCTCCCCTTTCGCCATCATGCGCCCCGGACCGCCGTCCGGGGCGTTGTTGTTTGGCGCGGCCGCCTTGATGCCGGCGCGGCAGGAGGCGGCCCGACAGGGCGGCGGTCGGCCGACCACCGCTTGGGTCCAAGGGCCCCAAGCCGGTCAAACGGCCGCGCATCGGCTAAAGGCCCGCCGGCCGGGCTTCGCCTTGCCCCAAAGCCTCGTTAAGGGGGCAGGGCCGGGCCTCTCGGCCCTGGCCCTTTCCCCAATAAAAAACGCCCGGAGAGACGGAGCTCTCCGGGCGTTTCGGCGTTGTCTGGCGACGGCGTCAGACGAGGAACAGCTTGCCGACCTGGTAGATGACCACCGACACCGCGAAGGCGAAGATCATGGACCCGAAGACCGAGAAGGCGGCCCACTTCCAGTTGGATTCCCGGGCGATGGTCACCACCGTGACCATGCAGGGCGTGTAGAGGAGCATGAAGGCAAAGACGCTGAGGACCGCCGGCAGGGTCCAGGCCGGGTCGGCGGCCAGCTTTTCGCTCAGCGACTCCGATTCCTCGGGATCGACCTCGCCCATGGAATAGGCCGTGGCCATGGTGGAGACGAAGACTTCCTTGGCCGCGAACGCGCCGAGCAGGGCCACGTTGGCCTGCCAGGGGAAGCCGGCCAGTTCCGTGGCCGGGCTGAGGAACAGGCTCACGCGGCCGCCGATGGAATTCTTGAGGGCTTCCTCGTTCTGCTCGTCCTCGACTGCCTTGGCGGCGTCCTCGGTAAGGGCCGCCAAGTCTTCCTCTCCGGCGTCGGGGTTGGCCGCCTTGACCTGCTCCACGACAGCGTCGCGCTTGGCGTCGAAAGCGGCCACGGTCTCCTCGGAGAGCTTGGGGAAGGTCATCACGGCCCACATGAGGATGGACACGGCCAGGATCACGGTGCCGGCCTTTTTGACGTACTGCCAGACTCGCTCCAAAGTGTGGTGGGCGACGCCGCGCAGGGTGGGCAGGCGGTAAGGCGGAATTTCCATGACAAAGGGCGTGGATTCGCCCCTGACCACGGTGGAGCGCAACAGCCGCGACACGAGGAGCACGAAGCCCCAGGCGGCCAGCACCACCAGGAACATGGCCCGGGTCGGGTTGTCCGGGAAAAAGGCGGCCACGAGCATGAGGTAGGCCGTGGTTTTGGCTCCGCAGACCATGAAGGGGGCGGTCAGGATGGTGGCCAGGCGCTCGCGGGGGCTGCGCAGGGTGCGCGCGCTCATGACGCCCGGCACGGCGCAACCGCCGGGGATGCCGCCGGACATGATAAGCGGCATGACCGACATGCCGTGCAGGCCGAAGATCCGCATGACCTTGTCCATCATGTAGGCCACCCGGGCCATGTAGCCGAGGTCTTCCAGGAAGACGAGCATGGCGAACATGATCAGGATCAGCGGCGTGAAGCTCATGACCGAGCCGACGCCGCCGATGATGCCCGAGACGACCAGCGACTGCAGGTCGCCCGCGGGGAGGTACTCCGTGCCCATCCCGGCCAGCCACTCAAAACCGGCCTCCAGCCAGCCCTTGGGATACTCGCCCAAGGTGAAGGTGATCTGGAACATGAGCCACAGGACGGTCAGCATGATGACGGGGCCGAGCACCTTGTGGGTGACGATGCGGTCAATGGCGTCCGAGGAGGTGCGGCGCAGTTCGTCGCCGCCGGACACCACGCCCTGCTTGAGCAGGCCGTTGATGAAGCCGTAGCGCCAGTCGGCGATGATGGCGTCAGGGGTGGCGCCCATATGCTGGCGGGTGTGGACCTCGGTTTCCTGGCACAGGGCTTCGAGCTTGGCCGAAAGGGGGCCGGCGGCCCGGCCCTTCTCGATGACCTGCTCGTCGTTTTCCAGGTACTTGATGGCCACCCAGCGGGGATCGTGGCGGTCGACCAGAAAGCCGGCCTCGGCGATCATCGCGGTCATGCGCTCGATGACCGGGTCGAGTTCCGGGCCGTAGGACAGCCGGATGGGCTTCCATTGGCCGCTGGACGCCTTGTAGGCGGCGGCCACGGCCTTCATGAGCTCCTCGCGACCCTGGCCCACCCGGGCCACGCAGGGCACCACGGGCACGCCGAGAAGCTGCGACAGTTTTTGGACGTCGATGGTCACGCCGCTGCGCTTGACCTCATCCATCATGTTGAGGCCAAGGACCATGGGCGCGCCAATCTCCATGAACTGCACGGCCAGATAGAGGCTGCGCTCCAGGGCCGTGGCGTCGATCATGTTGATGACCACGTCGGGATGCTCGTCCACGATGACGTTTCGGGCGACCAGCTCCTCCATGGAATAGGAGGTCAAGGAATAGGTGCCGGGCAGGTCCACCAGATGCATCCTGTCGCCGTTTTGCTGATAGACGCCTTCCAGGCGGTCCACGGTGATGCCGGGGTAGTTGCCGACCCGGGCCGAACCGCCGGTCAGGGCGTTGAACATGGTGCTTTTGCCGCAGTTGGGCTGGCCGGAGACGGCCACTTTGATGGTCGGCATGGCCTAGAGCGCCTCCACGGTGATGCAGTCGGCTTCGCTGTTGCGAAGCGACAGCGTGAAACCGCGCATGCGCAGGGCCACCGGATCGGCCAAGGGCGCGTACCCGACCACCATGATCGGCGTCCCGGGCACCAGCCCCATGTCGCGAATGCGCCGGCCCATTTCGCCGCTGGCCGTGACGGCCTTGATGCAACCCTTTTGATTGACGGCCAGTTTTCTCAAAGACATTGCCATGCCGTTCCTCCTTTGAAGCCTCGACGGTCGGTCAATCGCCAACCCGGCAAAAATTATTCCACCCCTGACCCGCCGGGAAAACCCCGATCCAGGCCCTGACAAGTGCGGTCGCCGGGCGCCAGGCTGGGCTTGCTCCCGTCGGAACGGCTTGTAAATGAAATTCAATATCAATGTCAATAAATTTTGAGAATCGTTTTCCCCAAAGGCTTGCCCGCCCGCCAGGCCGCCTCGGACGAGGCGGACGCCAGAAACAAAACGCCCCAAAAGCGGGCGCAGCGGCAAGCGGAAAGCGGGGAGTGAAAAGCGGCTAGACCAGAGGGCAAAAAGGGCCAAGCGCCACGTGCTCGGCCAGGGAAGGTTCGTCGCGGGCCGGGGCCTCGGGAGAACGTCCGGCCTGGCGCAAACGGTCGCGCAGGAGGCCGGCGTGGGAACGAACAATGCTCTGAGCGGTCATCATGTCGGCGAGGTCATGCCGCCGGGAAAAACCCAGCCGGACATTGCCGACGCCGTCCAGATAAACGTTGCAGCACAAACGACTCACCAGATATTCCAGCGGATCGTGACATGCTTCGATCATGACTGCCGTCCACCCCGGTTGCGGTTCGAGCCTCGGACTGCCAGCTGATTGGATGACACGAAAATACGACAAACCGGCACTCCTTAGCAAATGAAAGTTTTTTTACCCCTCCCCGCATCGGCCGCCCGTCGGGCCAGGGCGGCAAGCAACACGTCGACATCGCTGTAGATCGTCTGGCAAGCGCATTCGATCATGCAGTTGACCAACGACCGGTCGGTGTCGCCGGCGTTGCGAAAATCCGTGCGCAACCCCCAGGCCGGCAGCTTCCTGGCGTAGGCGTAACCCACCTCCCAGGCCGTGCCGTCGTCCACGGCCGGGCCGTCAAGAACAGCCACGACCAGATCGCAGTCTTCCAGAGCCTTGACGCAGCCCTGAAAAATATGGTGCTTGGCCGCCTCGCCCAGGCAGGCCAGTTCCTCGGCCGGAAACAGGTCGCCCGGCCAGACCGGCTCGACCCCGGGCAGGTCTCCGGCCAGATCGCGAAAAAAGGCCATGAAACGGCGCTCGGCCAGGGTGAAAAGCGGACCGGCGAGATAGACGCGCATACGTGCTCCTTGGGCGACGTGCCCGGTGGATTTCCCCTATACCCGAGCCACGGCCGGCCGGACAACTCCCGTCTTGACCCCGAGCCCGGTATGGACTAATCAAGGAACCGTACCTGACCGCATGACTATTTTCATGATCTTTTGGCGGCCACGCCCTTTTTTGGGGCGGGGCCGCTCTCGTTGATGCCCAGACACTCCAACATCACCCGATTGCAAGGTATTGCCGATGGAAAGCATCCCTATTTCCGTTGAAGGCTTCAGACGGCTGGAACGCGAGCTGGAACGGCTCAAGAAAGAGCGCCCCGGCGTCATTTTGGCCATCAAGGAAGCGCGCGAGGAAGGCGACCTGCGCGAAAACGCCGGCTACGAAGCCGCGCGTGAACGCCAGGGCATGCTCGAAGCCCGCATCAACTACATCGAATCCCGCATGTCGCG
>JAEZEM010000005.1 GCA_023417745.1 Pseudomonadota bacterium | reverse complement strand
GGCGAGATTGAGACCTTCACCCGCCCCTACGAGCAGCTCGTGCCGGGCGACCGCTACAAGCCCTAACAGGAGGACGCCATGCCGCCCATCGTCGACCCCAAGAAGTGCAACGGCTGCGCCGGCCGCTAGGAATCGTTCTGCGAAGAGGCCTGCCCGGGCGATCTCATGTACGTGGGAGCGGACGGGAAATCCCACTGCCACGCCCCGCGCGACTGCTGGGACTGCATGTCCTGCGTCAAGATGTGCCCGCGAAACGCCATCGAAACGCGCATGCCCTACCAGCTCGGCTACCACAAGGCCCGGCTCGTGCCCCTTATGGGCAAGAACTCCATCACCTGGAAGTGCACGGACATCAACGGCCAGACCGTGACCTACAAGTATCGCAACCGTCTGGACGTCAAGGACTAGCGCCGCGCCGGCCAACGCCCCGTCCAAAAACGGGGCGTTGGCCTCCTGCCTTGACCTAGTGAAAAAGGACCCTATGTTGGCCCATGGCCAAACGTGAACACCCCGTGGAATGGCACCTGATCAAGGGCGGCTTCTTCGACGGCCTGGAACGCGAGTTCGAGGCCTTTCGCCGTTTGGCCACGGTGCGGCGCATCAAGAAAAACGCCATCGTGTTTTTTGAAAACGACCGCTGCGACCGCTCCTTTTACCTGGACCAGGGGTCGGTCAAGATCTTCCGGGTGTCGCTGCACGGCAAGGAGCCGACCTTTTTCATCCGTTCGGCCGGCGAGATGTTCGGCCTGGCCGAAGTGGTCGGCGGCGAGCGGCGCAAGTGCTCGGCCCAGGCCCTGTCCGAATGCCTGCTTCTCGACATTCGCCGCGACGACCTGCTGGGGCTTTTGGTGGAGCAGCCGCTCATGGCCCGGCGCATCATCGAGGTGCTTGGCCGGCGCATCCGCTACTTAAGCGACCAGCTCGAAAACGTCATGACCTGCGACGTGCCTACCCGGCTCCTCAAGCTGCTCCTGTGCCTGTCCCACGACGAGATCGCCCAGGCCCGGGGCGGGCCGGCCGACGTGCCGGTGCGCCTGACCCAGGGGCAGATCGCGGCCATGACCGGCTCCTGCCAACAGACCATCAGCGAAACCCTGGCCGCTTTCGAGGCGCGCGGGCTGATTGCCGTCTCTCGCCAGCGCATCCGCCTGCTTGATCCCGGGGCTATCCTGGACGCCCTGTCCGGCGGCGACGGCGGGGCCGAGGCCAAATAAGCCGTCCAGGCCTTGCCGCGCCCGTTCCCAAAGCCCGCCAAGCCCTCCGTTGCGTCCCGTGCGCCGGCGGTTTGTCGTGCCTGCGTCGCGCCGACGCCGACGAACACGCGCTACTCCCTGGCGGCGCAAAGGCCTGCGCCACTCTCCACAACCTCTCCCGACGGCGATGCAGCCGTTGACGGCGACTGCAAGCCTGCTGCGCAATCGTATGCGTCCCCTGGCCTCCCCCGTTACTGCAGCAACAACTGCAATGACCTTTCGCCCGGGGCGGGACGCGTCCGGGACGGACCATGAACCACCTGCAGACGTCCCTAGCCGGTCAGGCGTTTCGCCGGATGGCGAACTTGCGCAGTTCGTTCATGTTGGCCAGACCGAGCTTGCGGATGAGACGGCCGTAATACGTTTCCACGGTGTGATAACTGATGCTCAGCGTGCGCCCTGTCTCGGCGCTCGTTTCCCCGCGCCCAAGCCCGGCCAGGATCTGCTCCTCGCGTTGGCTCAGCGCCTCCTCGCCGCCATGGTCCGGCACGATAACCCGGTCGGCCAGGCTGCGCATGACCTCGGGACTGCCATAACGACGCCCGGCGGCCACGGTTTCGATGGCCTCCAGCAGGACATCCTCGACCTCGCGCTTGGTGACGTAGCCCCGCGCCCCCCGGGCATAGGCGCGCTCAATGGACTTGCCGTCTTCGTGCATGGAATAAATCAGCGTCGGGATGCCGCGGGCCGCCAGATCGTCGATCAGATCCAGCCCGGATTCCTGGGCCAGGGACAGGTCCACCAAGGCCACGTCGGCCTTTAGGCCGTCGAGGCGGGCCACAAGCTCCGCCCGGCTGCCGGCCTCGCCGCAAATGACGTGGCCGCTTTGCGCCAGCAGCACCGACAGGCCGCTTCGCATGACGGGATGGTCATCAACCAGAAAGACGCGAAATCCACGGGGCGCGGGCTTATCCATCGGCATTCTCCAGCGGCGTCCGATCCGCGAAACAGGCAAGGGAACAGGTCATCAGGGTACCGCCTCCCGCGACGTCGTCAAGGGCAAGGGTCGCCCGGATCATGCGCGCCCGATAGGCCATGATCCGCAAGCCCAGCCCGCCCAGGGACCGCGCCGCCGCCTGGCGGCCGACGCCGTCGTCGCGCACGGCCAGAATCAGCCGCCGGTCCGGGCCGCAGCGCAACGTGATGTCGATGCGGTCGGGGTTGGCATGCTTGAGGGCGTTGGCCACCGCTTCCTGGGCAATGCGGAAGAGTTGGACGAGATGCTTGTTGCGACAACTGGAGCAGGACAAATTCTCGGCATACGTGACAGGCGTCCCGCTCGTCCGGCTTGCCCGCCGCGCCAGCTCCGCCAGGGACGCGCCGACTTCCCCAGGGGCGTGCTCCACCGGCCACAACCCCCGGGAGAGATCGTAGGCCTGGCTGACAGAATCCCGAAGCAGCCCGGCAATGGCCGCAATCTCCGCCTCCACGGCCTGATCGGCGACGGGACCGCGCGCCAGGGCCGCGCAGCGCATCCGGACGCCGGCCAGTTGCTGACACAGGCCGTCGTGGAGATCGTGGCTGAGCCGTCGACGTTCCTCTTCGCTGACATTGATGATTTCCCGCTCCAGCCGGGTACGCTCGTCCATCTCCGTGCGCAACTCGGCAGACAGGTTTTCCACGGCCGTGAAGGCCGTGGAAAACCGCTGAGCCATGGCCAAGGCCTGGAACAGGACAAAACTCAGCAGGCCGAAGGGGAGAAAACTCACCTCGGAAAAACTGAGGATATGCCCATAAATTTCGCTCAAGGCGGCAACCGACAAGGAAATGTACCCCAGCAACAGGAACAGGGCTCCGGCACGACCACGTCGCACACAGACCAACAGCATCACCAGGAAATAGGCATTGAGGAGCACGGTAGACAAGGCATACCAGTGCAGTACGGTATATATGACAAGATCTGATTGCGTTAAAATGATAGAAATGAAAACAACATTTCTTATATCTGTGAGATTTTGGACAAAGTTGAAAAATTCCTGCGGATACATGGACCGATAAAACCTGTATATAACCGTCGACAAAACAGCATAGCTCGTCAGTGAAATCTTGAGAATGACTTCCGGATCTATTTTTGAGATAAATAAATTCAGAAGCCAATCAGATGTATCCGATGTGATATAATAAGAAATCAACAAGAGACAGCCAAGACTGAAATAGAGAGTAAAAGCTTCCTTTCTTTTCAGAAAATACAGGACCAGATGATACACGGACATGACCAGCAAACTGCCGACAAAAAACATTCCCCAGGACCAGATGCGGATATGCACCTGTCTCAGCTGGTCCGGCAGGCCCAGGAGGATCGGATACAGCAGGCCCCCCCGGCGATACGCGTGGTTGGACACCTGCAGCACCAGATCGATGGGCAGATCTTGGCCTGTGAGCTGGGCCAGGACCAGGGAACGATGCGGCGATTCGGCGGCGGGACTTCGTCCCACCAGGCCGCTTTCGGCGATAAGCCGGCCGTCGGCCCACAGCCGGTAAGCGGCATGGACGCCGATAATCCGCAAGGCCAACGGGCGATTCCCGGGGCCTGGCAACAGCCGCAGGCGAAAGGTGGCCTGACCCTGACCGGGCAAAGGCTGGCCGTCGAACAGGCGGTCTTTCCAGGCGCCGGGGAGATTGATCAACCCGGATGGCTCCGCAGGCGCCGCGCCGGCCTTGAAATCCTCGGGATCAAGCAGCCGGTCCCAGTAGAATTCCCACTCCCCGTCGAGGGCCACCGGACCGTCGCGGCCCGCGTCCCAGGCGGACAAGTCGAACACCCCGTCCTTGGCCGCAATCGGGTTCGCGCCGTCCCTGGAGCATCCCCAGACGAGCAACAGGAGCATGGCCGCGACACAACCGGCCCAAGGCTTATGGACAACTGCCTGCATGGCCTGCCCTTTGAAACGGCGCAACGGTGCGAACACAGCCTGTCGACGCCGGGCAAATCAAACAAATTGACGCCCTTGCCCATCGACAAGACATGGCCTGCACGTAATCATGTTGCCTTGTCGCGGGCAAGCCCAAAAAGGCTTGCTGCGACAGACCGCGCATCGGGAGTCCAGGACCTTTCTCAACGGGCAGCCGCTTCCGCCAACAGGGCTTGTCAAGACGCTTGGCGATTGGGCGACACGAAGCGGCAGGCCGCCACTTCTCCGAAAGGCATCCCGTATCCCGGTCCTCCATCGGGCGACGGGCTGCTCCTGCGCGGTCTTGATGGACGCCCCCAAAAAAGCGTTTTATGATCATCGCAAGGCCCGTTTGCCGGGACGTCTCCCCGGCCCACAGGCCGGGGCGCGGGCTGCGGAGGCGCGACATGGACAACAAACGCGGCATCTCGGCGGCGTTGATCGAGCAGGCGGCCAAGGCTTCCGGCTGGGAGGCCGAACTGACCCGCCGGGGCTTTCTCAAGCTGTCCGCCTGCGCGCTTACCAGCCTGGCCTTCCTGAATCTTGGCGAGGCCTACGGCGAAAACGCGCCGCTGGTGATCCTGGACAGCGCCCAGGGCATGCTCCTGGCCGACCCCACCCGTTGCGTGGCCTGCGGCCGGTGCGAGCTGGCCTGCACGGAATATAACGACGGCCGGGCCCAGCCGTCGCTATCACGCGTCAAGATCGCCCGGGTCGTCAATTTCGGCCCCACCGGCCCCACCGGAGGCGAGGCCATGCACGGAGACTGGGGCGATGGGCTGGTGATCCAGGGCGTGTGCCGCCAGTGCCCCCATCCCGTGCCCTGCGCCACGGCCTGTCCCCAAAACGCCATCGTCGCCGATCCCCAAACCGGAGCCCGGGTGGTCGACGCCGCCCAGTGCCTGGGCTGTCGCCTGTGCCAGCAGGCCTGCCCCTGGGGCATGTTGTCCTTTGACGAGCAAGCCGGGGTGGCCGCCAAATGCACCCTGTGCCATGGCCGCCCCAAATGCGTGGAAGCCTGCCCGTCGGCGGCCCTGCGCTACGTGCCCTGGCGCGACCTCACCCGCGACGGCAGCCCGACCCGCCCCATCCTGTCCGTCGTCCCCCCGGAAACGGCCAAGGCCTGCCTGGACTGCCATGTCACGGCCGGCACGTAGACCGGGAAATAATCCCTCAGGTAAAACACAACGTCGATCGTGTTTTAAAAATATAAATTATATCAGCATGATAAATCTCATGCTGATGCACTTTAGCGGTGAACTCGGAATACCCCTTCACCGGCAAGGAGGCCGTCATGGCCGTAAGCAGCGGCGGGTTTGTCGGCAAGGTCCTGCGCGTCGATCTCTCCACCGGCAAGATCACCGTCGAAGATACCCGCGAACGCTACGCGGCCCTGCTCGGCGGGGCCGGCATCGGCTACCGGGTGCTCTGGGACGAGGTGCCGGCCGGGACCGGCCCCTTTGACGCGGCCAACAAGCTCGTTTTCGCCACCGGCCCGCTGGTCGGCACGAGCGTGCCCTGCAACGGCCGCGCCACCGTGACCACGCTTTTTCCCACCTGCTGGCCCAAGCCGCTGGTCGGCTCGGGGCACATGGGCGGACACTTCGCGGCCAAGCTCAAATACGCCGGCTACGACGCCCTGATCGTGGAAGGCCAGGCCGACAAACCGGTCTGGCTCATGATCCGTGACGCCCGGGTGGAGATTCGCGACGCCCGGCACTTGTGGGGTTCGGGCATCCGCCGGACCACCTTGGCCATCAGCCAGGAGCTGGGGCCGGACTGCGTGGTGGCGGCCATCGGCCAGGCCGGGGAAAACCTGGCCCCCATGGGCATGGTGATCAATTCCGTCTCCCATTCGGCCGGCGGCGTGGGCGGGATCATGGGCGGCAAGAATCTCAAGGCCGTGGCCGTGCAAGGCAGCGGCGCGGTGCGCATCGCCGGGGACAAGGCCGCCTGGGAGGCCCTGGTCAAGTTCCACCTCTCCATCCTTGGGGCCAACAACCAGCACGTGGCGCCAAGCTTCCCCACGCCCCAGGCCGAATACTACAATCCGGCCTCGCGCTGGGTCGGCCAACCCGGCAGACGCTGGGGCGCGGCCAAGCCTCCCGTGGAACTTCCCGGCAATATCCATGATCCCAATAGCATCGCCTTTCGCACCAACAGCGCGGCCTTTTTCCTGGGCGACGAGGCCTGGAAATACACCGTGCGCGGCAACGGCTGCACCGCCTGTCCCATCCGCTGCCACACCATGCTCAAGATGCCGTCGGTGACCGTCAAGTACGGCATCCCGGACACGGGCCAGAACACCTGCGTGGCGCTGATGTTCGGCCGCTCGTTTTTCAAGCAGCTCGCCAACAAGAAAAACAACGAAACCGCCATGGAAGCCTGCATGGTGGGGATGCATCTGGCCGACGACCTGGGCCTGTGGTCCAACTACGGCCAGCTGCAGCGCGATCTGCGAAAGCTCTACGAAGGCGGCTATCTCAAGGCCAGGCTCGGGTCCAAGGAATATGCCTCCATCCCCTGGGACAAGTACGACCGCGCCGATCCGGCCTTCCTGCTCGACCTGCTGCCCCGCATCGCCAACCGCCAGGGCGAACTCGGGGAAGTCTTAAGTCGCGGCACGGGCGCGATCTTCGACCACTGGTCCATCCCCGAATCCGAGTGGGCCCAGGACCACGCCACGACCTACTGGAAGATGGGCCACCCCAAGCACCACGCCAACGAGGACGACGGCCAGTGCGGGGTGATCATCAACACCCAGTACAACCGCGACGCCCAGTGCCACTCCCACACGAACTTCGTGCGAAACGGCCTGCCGCTTGAGGTGCAAAAAAAGCTGGCCGCCGCCATCTGGGGTTCGCCCGAAGCCCTGGACGCCCCGGGCGACTACACCCCGGCCAACGTGCCCAAAGCAAAGCGGGCCAAGTGGTCGCTTTTGCGCAAGGAACTCCACGACGCCCTTGGGGTGTGCAACTGGATGGGACCGTGGGCGGCCTCTCCCCTTCGCGAGCGCGGCTATGCCGGCGACGACAGCCTGGAGTCGAAGTTCTTGAGCCTAGCCACCGGCCAGACCATGGACCGGGAGGAGCTGGACCGGGTGGCGGAACGGATATTTACCCTGCACCGGGCCTTGACCATTCGGGACATGGGGCAGGTGGACATGCGCGCCGCCCACGACATCGTGCCGCCCTGGGTCTTCGAGGACCCAAACGGCACGGCGGCCTTGACCAAGGGGACCATCCGCATGGACCCGGCCGACATCGCCACGGCCATGGACTATTTCTACGAGGTCATGGGCTGGGACAAGGCCACGGGCGCGCCGGGCCAGGCGCGCTACGCCGAACTGGGCCTGGCGGAGGTGGGCAAGTCCCTGGCCGCCGCCAAGCTCACGCCCGAGGCGGCCAAGTGAACGCGCCAGGCGAAGCCGACGCGGCCGGGCAGCTTGATTCGGTCGGGCTGTCTGAGCGGGCCGATCTGCCGGAGCGGGCCGACTTGGCCGACCTGCCCGCTCCGGCCGAGCTGGCTAAGCAAGCCGACTTGGCCGAGCTGCCCGATCCAGCCGGGTTGGCTGCCCCGGCCGGACAACTCGACCCGGCCGACCTGTCCGATTCGACCGGGCTGGCCGAACCGTCCAGGCTGATGGAGCCGGCCGGGCTGCCCGATCCGGCTGACGAAGCCGCACTGGCCCGGGCGGTCCTGGAGACCATCCGGGAGGCCAGCGCCGAGCCTCGGCTCATCGCCCTGGAGGAAATCCTGGAACGGCTGCGGGAGCGCGGTCTGGCCGAGGGCCTGGAAACCTCGCCCCAAGCCGACGCGCGCTTGAGGCTGGCCGCCATCGTCGCGGCCCGGCCCGAAATCGCGTCCTTGGCCAGCCGGTCCGGGCGGCCCCTCTACCACGACCCGGCGCTGCTCAGCCGCGCCTACGCCCAGTTGCTGGACGACAAGGACGTGCCCGAGGTTCTTGTGGCCGAGGCTGTCCGGTCAAACTCCCGGGACTACCCGCGCCCCGTGCCGGTCGAACTCTTCGAGCAGCCGCCTTTCGATCTCGCCCCGGAAGATGTCGCCGCAATCCTCGACGCCATGGCCGCCAAGCCGGAGTTTCAGGACATCGCCACCATCCGGACGTCCACGGGAGCGGCCTATCTGTTTTCGAGCCGCTACCTGCCGCGCGCCTACGCGGCCTTCCTGGCGGAACAGGACGCGACGCTGGCCATGAACCCGTGAGCCGCCGCCTAACGGCAGAGGGCGTCTAGCCAAAGCGCACGGCCTGGACCGCGACTGTCAGGCGTGCCTGACGCCGCCGGCCGAGCTCATTCCAAGTCCATTGCTCAAGCGAAAGCACGCTGCAAGCAACACATTGATTTAATTGTTGCATTTATAAAACATAACTGGCGTTATGTTTTATAATAGGCTTTACGCCCCGAACTTCCTGCCGGCGTCAAGAGCCAGCCCGATGCCGACGCTGCCGAACCGGCTCCCTTCCACCGTTCTGGCTCCGGGCACGGCCTGGCGGCAGGCCTGGGCGATAAGCGGAATGGCCGTGCTGCCGCCCGTCATAAAAAGCGTGTCTATCGCCGACGCCGCAACACCGGCCAGGCTGAGACATTCTTCTATTTTCGACACAATACTGTCGGTTTCAGACGCGATGTCGGACTCGAATTTCTGGCGATGCAACGCCGCTTGCAGCCCTTTTTCCACGTAATCCAAGGTGATCGAGGCGGCATCCTGCTCCGACAGCGCGATTTTCGCGGCTTCGACATCGCCGGCCAGACGATGGCCTTCCTGGCGCTTGATGATTCTGACCAGCCGATCGACCAGATCTTGCCGCTGCGCGTGATATTGCATATTCTTGACCGCTTGCAAGGCCCTGTTGTTATACAAAAACACGATCTTGTGCCAGGTCGCCAGCTCGCGATAGTAGGTCGGCGGCAAGTCCAGTATGGGATCGCCTGGATGTAGGCTCCTGGTCCGCGTCCTGTAGCCGAAAAGCGGCATCACCTGCTCAAGACTGAGTTTGAGGTCCAAATCGGTTCCGCCGACATGCACGCCGGTGTTGGCCAGAATATCCTGCTTGCGGTCGACCTTGCCCCGTCTGTCCGGCGACACCCTGACAATGGAAAAATCCGAGGTTCCACCGCCGATGTCGACAATGAGCGCGAGTTCCTCTTGCTTGACCGATTGCTCATAATCCAAGGCAGCCGCGATGGGTTCGTACTGGAAGAGCACCTCGCGAAAACCGGCTTTCCTGGCGATTTCCTCCAGATGCCCCTGGGCCAGGGCGTCGGCCTGCTCGTCGGCGTCCACAAAGCGGACAGGCCTTCCCATGACGACGCTGTCCACGGCATGGCCGACGGCGTTTTCCGCGCCAGCCTTCAAATGCCGGACAAACGTGACAATGATGTCCTTGAAGGTCATGTTCTTATAGCCCACTTCCGTGGATTCGTTGACCAGCGAGCTGCCCAGTATGCTTTTGAGCGAACGCAGCAACCGGCCTTCGCAACCGTCCATATAAAAGGCTATCGCTTCATTGCCAAAGAGCACGGCATCTTCTTCCGTGTCATAAAAAACAGCGCTGGGGATCGTCTCTTTCTCGTTCTCCAACGCGACAAGGCAAGGCAAGCCGTCCTTGAAAATGCCAACAGCGGAATTTGATGTTCCGAAGTCAATGCCAATAGCCACAGACACACCTTCTCCGTAAACGTTTCGCGCCGACCGCCGCCCAGGACAGCGCCGACGCCTGACCATCAGACCGAAAAAAAAGGAAGACCCCGTTGGCTTTTGGCCAAAAGGATCATTTTTCGTGAGGATTTCGTGGAATTGCTTTACGCGGCAGGGTCACGCCCAGGCGTGCCAAGCAAACCGTCCCGCCTTGAACGACAGCTTAATCAACAACGTCCGAACAAAAAAATTTGCCGCAAACACCGCGAGAAGTCAAACACCCAAACGCCATTCCCCAGAACGCGCCGCCCCCCCGCCCGCCATGCGCCGGCCCGACCTTGGCGACACGGCCCGAGGGGGCGGTCCCTGATTGATAACATACCGTTTTTATGTAACAGTCAACGCAACAGGCGACAGGTCGTATTGTACATCGCCGGACGGACTTTGAAAATCGACCGCCAGGGAAGTGCCCATGCCAAACGTGCTGCGTCTTTTGCTTCTTGCCGCCTTGCTCGCCCTTGTCGCGCCGCGCCCGGCCGACGCCGCAGGGGCCTTCAACCAGTTCGTGGGCCTTGGCGACAGCACCCTGGACAGCGGCTATTTTCGCTATACGTCCACGGGAATCGCTTCTATCGATTCGCAGCTCGCCTCCGCCATCGCCAACGGGGCCAGCGGCGGATTTTCCGGCCCCGGCGTGATGACCACCACCATGCTGGCGGGACGGTTTGGCCTCTCCGCCGAGACGGTCAGCGCCGGCGGAACCAACTTCGCCAACGGCAGCGCTTACACGTCGCTTTTGAGCGCCTCCGCCGGGGGCGCTGGCGCCGCCGGCCAACTCCCCGGGAACGTGTCCACGACCCAGCAGATCGCCAATTACCTCCTCTCCGCGGGCGGCACGGCCAATCCCCATGCCCTGTATGTCGTCAGCAGCGGCAACAACGACATCTCCTTCGTGCAGAACCAGGGCGCGGCCTGGATAGCGGCCAATCCCGCCTATCTCAACGGCGTGGCCGCCGAATTCACGGCCAGCGTGGCCAGCCTGCAGGCGGCCGGAGCCCGCACCGTCATCGTCCCGAACTCCTTTTACACGACGGTGTTGACCGGCTCTGGCGGCGTCATTCCCGCCAGCAATATCGACGTGTATGCGCGCACCACGGCGTATGGGGCGACAAAGTGGTCGTACCTGACGGCGGCGGGCGTACGCTACATTCCCGCCGACCTCGACAGCCTGTTCCGGTTCGCGGCGACAAATCCCATGCTGTTCGGATTCACGCCGTCTTCCGTGCTGGCGGCCAACGCCCCGTCTCCGGTCAGCGCCCTTGTCACCAGCTGGTCCGACATCACCCCTGTCCAGTTGCAGACGTATCTCTTTATCGACGGCAAGCATCTGACCACGGCGGGGCAACAGATCGAGGCGGATTATGAAGCGAGCCTGCTCACTGCCCCGAGCCTGATGTCCCTGCTGGCCGAACTGCCGATCCAGGGCGGCCTGGCCCGAACGTCCGTCATCCAGGGCCAGATCGACCTGACCGGGCAACATCGTGGCCCGGCCGGCGTCAACCTCTGGATCGGCGGCGGCGTCGGGGCGCTGACGCTTCGAAACTTCTCCGGCTTTCCCGATGTGGCCGGCACGCCGTTTACCGGCTCGGCCGGCCTGGACTACCAGCTGCCCTGCGGCCTCATCGTCGGCGCGGCCTTCACCGCCGGGACCCAGACCCAGCAATTTTCCATGGGCGGCGGACACTTCGACCAGAACGACCAGACGTTTAGCCTCTACTCCGCCTATCAGGCCGGGCCGGTCTGGGGCAATGTCGTGGCCTCCTACGGCCTGGTCCAGGACAAGATCGCCCGCGACGTGGCCTTGGGGCTTTTCACCGACGCCAACAGCGCCACGACCACGGGAACGTCCCTGGGCCTGGCCCTTCGCGCCGGCGGCGACCTGCGCCTGGGGCCGGTGATCACCGGCCCGGTGGCCGGTCTGGTGCTGCAGCAGGTGCGCATAAGGGGCTTTGCCGAATCGGGAACCAGCGGCGCGGCCACCGGCGGCAACGGCGTCACGGCCCTGTCCTTTGGCCAGCAGATCCGGGATTCGGCCATAAGCCAGCTCGGCTGGCGCGCCGCCGTCGAAGCCGGCGACTGGCGGCCCTTCGCCGAAGCCAAATGGAACCACGAGCTGGTGGATCAGACCAACCGCAAGGTCAAGGCCGCGCTGACCACGACCACGGCCCAGCCCTACTCCATGGCCGCCGCCCCGGTAAAAGCCGATTGGGCCACGGCCAGCCTGGGCACTTCCTATAAAATCAACGAACGGGTGATGGTTCGCGGCGCGGCTTCGGCCACGGCCTTTGACGCCCAAACGGTCAGTTACGGCGGCGACCTGGGATTGAGCGTCAGTTTTTAGTGTCGCGTCCGCGAGAAGCGCATATGGTGTTTTGTAGACAACGAGCTAAAACCATTTATTTTTCTTAAAAAATACTCTCGTATTTTTTAAGGGACGCGATGCTAGCCTAGCGCCCCCCCCCCGGCCCGCCAACCGACGCGACCGGTTCCCGGGCCTCGGCGACCGAGCAGCCAAACGGAGGGAGAACATGACTCGACGACTGCCTGTGCGGCGAAACAGCGTTTTTTTCCTGGAGTCGGGCCGTCTGGCCGTTCTGGCCCTGTGTTGCCTGCTGCTTGTCGCCACGGCGGCCCTGGCCCAGACCGATCCCCTGCCCTCCTGGAACGAGGGACCGGCCAAACAGGCGGTCCTGGCCTTCGTGCAAGCGACCACCGATGCGTCGAACCCGGGCTATGTCCCGCCCGAGGCGCGCATCGCCACCTTTGACCAGGACGGCACGACCTGGGTCGAGCAGCCCATGTACACGCCCATGCTCTACTGCCTGGCCCGACTGCGCGAGCTGGCCAAGGTCAAGCCGGAGCTGGCCGAGACCGAACCCTTCAAATTCATGCTGGCCGGCGGCCTGGAGCGCCTGGCCGACGCCTCCGCCGACGATGTCGTCAAGCTCTACGCCGCGACCATGACCGGCATGCCCGTGGAGGAACTGGGCAACCAGGTGCGCCGGTGGCTGGAAACGGCCCGGGATGCGCGCTGGGGGCGACCCTACGCCGAGCTTGTCTATCAGCCCATGCTGGAAGTGATGCGGCTTCTTCGAGCCAACGGCTACAGGACCTATTTCGTCACCGGCGGCGGCCAGGATTTTCTGCGCGCCTACGCCGAAAAGGTGTACGGCGTGCCGCCCGAGCAGGTGGTCGGGACGTTAAACGCCACGAAATTCGGTTATGACGCCGCCGGCCAGGCGATCCTGACCGAAGAGCCCAGGCTGTTGCTCAATAACGTCGGCCCGGGCAAACCCCAGGGCATCCAGCTCATGATCGGCCGCCATCCCCAGGCGGCGTTCGGCAACTCGGACGGGGACAAGGAAATGCTCGAATACGCCCAGGCCGGCGGCGGCACGCGGCTCATGATGCTCGTGCGCCACGACGACGCCGAGCGGGAATACGCCTACGCCGCCCAGTCCAAGATCGGGACCTTCCCCGACTCCCTGCTGGCCGAAGCGACCCAAAAGGGCTGGGTTGTCATCAGCATGCAAAAGGACTGGAAGCGCATTTTTCCCTGGGAGTAGCGGGACGCCCCACGAGACTCTCCCCTTTTGCAATTCCTTTCTTGTGCTGCGTTCCCGCGCCTGCACGCCTTGATACGCGCGACAAGGGTTTCGGAAACGGAACCCTTTGACGTGTTTCCACGCACTTGCGGGGATTTGTTCCCCGAATCGTCCGGCATGTAGTTCCCAGAGCAACCAACTGCAGCAATGACGTTTTTTCGTCGCGACAGCTGCCGTGGACAAATGCGGTAGACGCGCGCGCGTCGTCTAGGTAGATATCGCTCATGACGGGACCGCGTGCCTTGGACGGGGTCCTCCCGTCGATGACGGATCGGTCGCACGCAACATCGCGAATGCTCCTTTCCACAAGTGTCGTTGCCCAGCCAATCAGAGGGACGCTCGCGCCATGATTTCCCTTACCGGCTTCCAGGTCGGCGAATTGCTCTACCAGGGTCCCAACAGTCAGGTGTTCCGGGCCAGACGCGAATGCGATGGTCTGCCCGTGGTCATCAAGGTTCCCGCCAGCTCGGACATCTCCATCCGGGAAAATCTCCGTTTCCAGCACGAGTACGATCTGCTCGCCATCTTGGACCTGCCCCGGGTCATCAAGGTCCACGACTTGCTGCAATACCGCTCCAGCTTCGCCATCATTGAAGAGGACTACGGCGCGCTTGACCTGGAGGCCCACCTGGGCGGGCGCAGGCTCGACGCGGCAGGCTTCCTGGACGTCGCCGTGCAGATGGCCGAATCCTTGGCTCAGCTGCACGCCCAGCGCATCATCCACAAGGACGTCCATCTGGGCAATTTCCTCATCCACCCCGGGACGGGCGAGGTCAAACTGACGGATTTCGGCATGTCGTCGCTCATTGAGGGCGAAGTGCAGGAGCCCGGGAATCCGGACCAGATCGAAGGCAACCTGGCCTACATTTCCCCGGAACAGACCGGGCGGATGAACCGGGGCATCGACAGCCGGTCCGATCTGTACTCCCTCGGGGTGTGCTTTTATACGATGCTCACCGGCGAACTGCCGTTTCGCTCCCGGGACCCGATGGAGCTGTTGCACGCCCATATCGCCCGCAAGCCCCTGCGGCCCAGGGATGTCAACGCCCTTGTGCCCCAGGCCGTGTCCGAACTGGCCATGCGTCTCCTGGAGAAACGCGCCGAGGACCGTTATCAAAGCGCCGCCGGCCTGGTCCGCGATCTGGAAGCCTTGCGTTCGGCGGCGGCGGCGGGCGACAGCCTCGCGGACATGCCGCTTGCCCGGTGGGACGTGTCCCGCCAGTTCCAGGTGTCGCAAAAAATCCATGGCCGGGACAAGGAAATCCGCCTGCTGCTGGATTCCTTCGAACGCATGGCCCAGGGCAAGGCCGAACTGCTCCTGGTCGGGGGCTATTCGGGCATCGGCAAGACCGCGCTGGTCAACGAGGTGCACAAGGGACTCACCAGGCAACGCGGGCGCTACATCTCCGGCAAGCACGACCAATTTCAGCGCGACATCCCGTTTTCCGCGTTCATCCAGGCCTTCCGCCAGTTGGCCAACCAGATTCTGTCCGAGCCAGAGGCCCGGGTGGCGCGGTGGCGCACGGAACTCCTCAAAGCCCTGGGGGCCAACGCCCAGGTCATGGCGGACGTCATCCCGGAACTGGAGCTCATCCTTGGCGGCCAGCCGCCCGTGCCGGAACTGGGGCCGTCCGAGGCCCAGAACCGGTTCATCCTGTGCATGCAGCGCTTCATCGGCGTCTTCGCCAGGCGCGAGCATCCCCTGGTGATCTTTCTCGACGACCTGCAATGGGCCGATGCGCCCTCCCTGCAACTGCTGTGGACCCTGGCCTCCCAGGCCCTGACCCCCTACCTGCTGCTGCTCGGCGCTTACCGGGACAACGAGGTGTTTCCCGGCCATCCCTTGATGTTGACGGTAAAGCGCCTTGAGGACGCGGGGGTGGCGGCGCGCACCGTGTCGTTGACGCCCCTTGGCGCGGTCGATCTGCGGCAGATGGTCGCAGAGACGCTGCGCCGGGCTCCCGAGGATGTGGCCGAACTGACGGCCCTTATCGAGGAAAAAACCGGCGGCAACCCGTTTTTTGTATCCCAGATGCTCAAGGAACTGCACGCCCGGGAAGTGTTTCGCCTGGACCCCGAGACCGGCGGCTGGCGCTGGGACATGGACGGCATCCGGGCCATGGAGCTGACCGACAATGTCGTGGACCTCATGGCCGGCCGCATCGGCCGCCTGGATGCGCGCACGCGTCAGGCCCTTAGGCTGGCCGCCTGCATCGGCAACAGGTTCGAGTTGTCCATGCTCGCCGCCGTGGCCGAACAGTCGGCGGAAGAAACCAGCGAATCGCTGTGGGAAGCCTTGCGCACGGGGCTGCTGCTCCCGTCCGGCTCCACGTTCCGCTTTCTCCATGACCGGGTTCAGCAGGCCGCCTATTCGCTGATCCCCCAGGCGGAGCTCGCGCCGCTGCACCTGCGCATCGGACGCCTGCTGCTGCGCCACGTGGGCCAGACTCAGCTCGACGAAGCCATTTTCGACGTCGCCTCCCACCTCAACGCCGCAATACGCCTGATCACCGACCCGGACGAACGCCTGGACCTGCTTGCCCTCAACATGCGGGCCGGACGCAAGGCCAAGGCCTCCACGGCCTATGAGCCAGCCATGCGCCACTTCGACATCGCCGCGTCGCTGCTGCCCGAGGACGCCTGGCGGACGCAGCCCGACGCCATGCGGGACGTGGCCCGCGAAAAAGCCGACGTCGCCTATCTCCTGGGCGACTTCGCCCTGGCCGAAAGCCTGCTGGACGAGGCCCTCGCCCATACGCCCGACCGTTTCGAAAAGGTCGACATCTTCATGCAGCAGCTGATTCAATACAACCAGCTGGGCAAATACAATGCCATGATCGACCGGGCCAGGGACGCCCTGTCCCTGTTTGGCGTGACCATTCCCCGGGCCGACGACGCCCCAGGCCTCAAGACCCGCTTCGACGCCCTCATGGCCGACTACACGGCGCTGCTCGGACCCCGGCCCATCAAGGACCTCATCCATGTCCCCGATGTGGCCGACCCCGAGCAGGACAGCATCATCCGGCTCATGGCGATCCTGACCGACGGCGCCTACATCGCCGTGCCGACGCTGTTTCCGATCCTGGTGCTGGAGGTGGTCGCGCGCTCCATGCGCCATGGCCACAACGCCTTGTCGGCCATCGGTTTCGCCTGGGTCACGGTGGTCATCGTGCAGGAGCGCCAGGACTACCGCAGCGCCTTCGATCTGGGCGGCCTGGCCATGCAGCTCATCGAACGCTTCCCCAACCCCCGCATCCGGGCCCAGATCACCTTCCTCTACGCGGTGTGCGCCATGCACTGGTTTCTGCCGCTGGAGGAGCAGATCGAGATGTACAAGCGCGCCTACCAGCACGGCATCGAAAACGGCAATCTGGTCTTCGCCGGCTACGCGCGCACCATGATCCCCAAGACGGTCCTGGCGGCGGCCACCGTGGACACGGCCCTAGAGGAAAGCGCCATCAGCCTGGCTTTCTACGAAAAGCGGGGTTCGCCGTTCCTGCAAAGCGAGCGCTTCTGCAACCTGTTTTTGCTCAATCTCAAAGGCGAGCGCCCCGATCCGGTTTCGCTGAGCACCCAGGAATTTGACGAAAACGCCTGTCTGACGCACTGGCAAGCCCCCGAAACCCTGTTCGGCCACGGGCTGGCCTATTTCCTGACCTCCAAGCTCCAGTTGCTTTACTGCTTCGGCCAGACGCGGGAAGCTTGGCGCTATGCCCAGGCCCATGCCGACTGGATGCGCTATATTCCCATCCTCTACGAAACCACGGTGTTCAGTTTCTACCGGGCCATGGCCGCGGCGTCGCTCCTGGAAGAAGCGACGCCGGACGAGGGCGAGGAAATGGCCGCCTGTTTCCAGGCGTCCTTGGCCGAGTACGCCGTTTGGGCCGAGAACTGTCCGGCGAACTTCGCCTGGCAGGAGTGTTTGTTGCGTGCCGAGCAGGCCCGGCTGGCCGGCCGCGCGACCCAGGCGCTGGAACTCTATGAGCAGGCCGCGGCCATCGCCCGCAAGCAGGACCGCCCCCGGGGCGTGGCCCTGGCTCGGGAACGCGCCCACCTGGTGCATGAGGCCCTGGGCAACCTTGATGCGGCCAGGGCGTTTCTTGAAGACGCCTGTTTCAACTATTATCGCTGGGGCGCTCACGCCAAGGTGCTTTTCCTGCGAGAGGCCCACGACAGGCCCGCCCCGACCGTGTCCCTGGCGGCCAGTTGCGGTCTGACGGCGTCCCTGGCCTCGCAATCCGGCCCTGCGCCAGGCAACCTGTCGCATCTTCTCGACATCGGCAGCCTGCTCAAGGCCACCCAGGCGATTTCCCGGGAAATACGCCTGGCCTCGCTGCTGGACGTCATCATGGTCAGCGTCATCGAAAACGCTGGGGCGCAGCAGGGCTTCCTCCTGCTGCCCGATGCCGGCGACTGGTCCGTGTCGGCCATGGCGTCAGTGGACAAATGCCTTCTCGCCCAGGAAAACTCCCCCCTGGAGGGCTCGCTTCTGGTCAGCGAAGCCATCGTCCGCTACGTCATCCGCAGCCGGCTTGAAGTCGTGCTCCACGACGCCGGGCAACACCCCACGTTCCAGCAAGACCCGCATGTTGTCCGCCGCCAGGTGCGATCGGTCATGTGCGTGCCCCTGCTGGCCCAGAACCGTTTAAGCGGCGTCCTGTATCTGGAGAACAACCACTCGCCCGGCGTCTTCGCCCTGGAGCGCACGCAAATCGTCAAGACGCTCTCGGCCCAGGCCGCCATCTCCATCGAAAACGCCAAGCTCTACGGCAGCCTGGCGGTCAGCGAACAACGGTACCGCAGCGTCTTCGAGGGGGCCAGCGACCTCATCTTCCTCACCACTCCGCAAGGGCGGATCGTGGACGTCAATCCGGCCTGCATGGCCATTTTCGGCTACGCCCGGGAAGAAATGCTCGCCAGCTCCATCACCGATTTTTATGTGGATTCAAGGCAGCGCGAGAAATTTCGACAGGCCATCGAATCCACCGGCATGGTCGACGGCTTCGAAGTCGTCATGCGCCGCAAGGACGGGGAGCAGATCGAGGCCGTGCTGACAGCGAACCTGCGCCGGGACGCCCAGGGAGAGATCGTCGGCTACCAGGGCATCCTGCGCGATGTGACGGCGCAAAAACAGTCGGAACGGTTGCGCGAGGCCTACAGCCAGGAACTGGAACGCCAGGTGCGGGAAAGAACCCAGGCGCTCTCGGAGGCCAACGAAAAGCTCCAACGCTTAAGCGATTGCGATGGTCTGACGGGCATCGCCAACCGACGGAAATTCGATGCCGTCCTGGAGAACGAGTGGAACCGGTCCAGGCGAAACGCGTCGCCGTTGACCCTGATCATGCTCGATGTGGATCATTTCAAGGCCTACAACGACCACCTGGGGCACCACATGGGCGACGAGTGTCTGCGCCGCATCGCCCTGGCCATCGCCGCCGTGGCCAAACGGGCCGGCGACCTGGCCGCGCGCTACGGGGGCGAGGAATTCGCCGTGATCCTGCCCGGCCTGGCTGGCGAAAGCGCCTTGAATGCGGCGGTCAATCTGTGCGCAAGCATCCAGAAGCTCGCCATCGCCCACGAAAAAAGCCCTACCGCCCAGGAGGTGACCGTGAGCATCGGCGTCGCGAGTTGCGTTCCTTCGGGAGCGCGGCACGCCGAGAGCCTGGTCCATTGCGCCGACGCCAATCTGTACAGGGCAAAAAGACAAGGCAGAAACCGCGTGGTGTGCTCGTCCCTGGACGGGTAAGGGCCGGCGCGCCTGAAAAAACGGTCGCGCGGCGTCGCCGCTGCCCAGGCGCGACACGACGGCTGCCCGAGCGTTCTTGGAAATTGCCGTGTCATCCCGCCTTCTTGCTCAAGGTGCTGTGCTGCGAGCTTATCCGCCCCATGACAAAAGGGGTTCGGCCAAACACAGCCGAACCCCTTGATCTTATTTTTGGCGCGCCCGCAGGAATTCGAATCCCGGCCGGCCACAAGGAGCGATCTCGAAAGGCCTCCCTACTTGTTGCCTCGCATTTTCGTTCGCGCATCGGCAACGACCTGTTTGAAATCGTCATAGCCAAGAGCGGAAGGAACGACATAGGGACCGACAAGAAATGCCGGCGTCCCTTGCAGTCCCAGCATTTCAGCCTGTTCGGCATTGCGCCGAAGCAGGGCGTCGATCTCCTTGGTCTGGGCCTGGAGATCGCTTTGCAGACGGTCCATGTCCACGCCCGAGGCCTTGACGGCTTCCAACATCCGATCCTTGGGAATCCGCATGCCCGGGATGCGCATCAACGCCCCATGGGCCTCAGCGTATTTCCCCTGATAACCGGCGGCCAGAGCCAGCCGCGCCCCATAGGCCGAGGCATCGGTCAGCACGGGCCAATCCTTGTGAACAACACGAACCTTGCCGTCTGACTTGACTAACTCTTCGAGCGCTCCAGCGGATTGCTTGCAAAAGGGGCAATTGTAATCGGAAAACTCAATGATGGTGACATCCCCTTTGGGATTGCCGGTGACAGGAGCCAAGGGATCGTCAAGCATCGCGGCGGCGTCCGCAGGCAGCGGGGTTGCCACGGCGCGCCGCAACGGCGCGATGACGGCCGCCAGGGCCAGACAGACGACAAGCGCAAACAACACGTTCGATTTCATGCATGCATCCTTTCTCTTGTGGTTGGAAGGGCGTCGGCTCATGCGCCGATTTGCCCGAGGGTCTGGAGGAACCGCGCGACGGAAACCGCGCCGACACTGCGACTGTCGTCGATCTCCCGGCCGGTATGGGCATCGACAAACAGCATGGTGGGCGGTCCCACGACGCCCATGCGCCGCATGAGCGCGCGGCTTTGGACCGTGTCCGCCGTCACGTCCACGCGGAGGATGGAGACATTGCGCAAGCGCCGCTTCACGACCGAATCGGCCATGACCTCCCGGTCGATCTCCCGGCAGACCACGCACCAGTCGGCATAAAAATCGACCAGGACAGGCTGCCCCTTGGCACGGGCCTCGGCCATGGCCGCGTCAAAGCCGTCCAGGCTGCTCACCGTGCGGAAGCGGCCGCTGGCCGCAGCCACGGACGCCGTCGGCGCATCGGCGCAGGCGGCCAGGGGACAGGAGAAGGAGAAAAGACCCAGGCTGCCCGCCACCAGGAACACCCCGCCAAGGGCAATCCCGCCGCCGGTCAGGCGCAGCCCGTATCCATGGCTTCGCCGCAGGCCGAACCACACTCCGGCCGTGATCGCCAGCAGCCCCCACAGTCCCCGGGTCGCCTGCCCGGGCAACACCCGCCCCAGCATCCAGACGGCAAGGCCCAGGAAGAGAAACCCGAACACCTCCTTGACCGTGACGAGCCAAGGTCCGGATTTCGGCAGCAACCTGCCGCCGAACACGCCAAAAACCAGCAGCGGCAGGCCCATGCCCAGGCCCAGTGCGAACAAGGCCGCCGCCCCCCGGAGGAGGTCGCCCGTTTGCGCCACGTACAAAAGCGCCGCAGCCAACGGCGGCGTCACGCAGGGGCCGACAATGAGGGCCGACCCGAAGCCGAGCAGCGCCGCGCCGCCAATCGATCCCCCGGACCGCCCCGTGGCCCGCGACAAACGCGCGGCGAGAAAGGCAGGAAGCGCCAGATCATAAAGGCCGAACATGGACAGCGAGAGGCCCACGAAGACAACGCTCATCACGATGATCGCCGCCGGCCGTTGCAACAGGACCTGGAGGTTTTGCCCCGACCAGGCGGCCACGACGCCAAGAGCCGAATAGGCCAAGGCCATGGCCAAGACGTAGGCGGAGGAAAGCACGAACCCTTCGCGAGCCGAAAGCTTCCGGCCAGAGCGCGCCAGCATGCCGTAAAGGATCGGGGCCATGGGGAAGACGCAGGGCGTTAACGCCAACAGCAGGCCGAAACCCAGGAAACTGAGCAACATCGTCGGCAAGCCGCCGGAGAGACGCGACGCCAGCGCTCCGTCCGTCTGGCCTTGCGGGATTTGCGCCGGCCCGACGGGAAGCCCTACTTGCGGTGCAAGGCTCGTGTTTTCCGGCGTCGCCGCAAGCGTGTCCAGATCGATTTTCTTGCGCACGGGCGGATAGCACACGCCATGTTCGGCGCAGCCTTGGTAGGTCACATGGATCACGCCCAGGGCGGGCAGAGCCGACGTGGCGACGGGCGCGGCCATGTGGTCGTGGTAGACCTGCGTGGCCCCGAAGGTCGGATCGTCCTTTTCCACCCCGGGAGGCAGCGCGAGGGGCACGGCGGCCCCGTCGCTTGTCCTGACCTCGATCCGGTCCCGGTAGAGATAATGTCCCGGATTGATGTCCCAGGTGAAGACAAGATTCCCGTCGCCGCTCCTGGCCACGCCCAACCGGAAGGCCGCATCGGCCGAGAGCGGCGTCTTGGCGGGCGCTACGGCGGGAAGCAGGATCAGCGCGACAACAAAGGCCAGGATGTACGTCCATGGAAATGCTCTTGACATGCCGCTCCTTCCTTGAATGAAGTTTCCCCCAGTTTCGCCGTCCACCTTAAGTCAGCCTTAAGGCGCGGGAAGGACACCGGAGCCGGAGGAAGCCGGACATGCGGATTCTTATTGTCGAGGACGATCAGATTCTTGCCGCCGGACTCAAGGTGGGGCTTGGCTTGGCCGGCATGACCGTGGATATGGTCGGCTCCCTCGCGGAAGCAGGCGAAGCGCTCGCCGTGACGACCTTCGACGCAGTGGTGCTTGATCTGATGCTGCCGGACGGTTCCGGACTTGCTGTGCTTGAGGGCATGCGGCAGCGGAAAGACCGCACTCCGGTCCTGCTGCTCACGGCCCTTGACGAAATTTCGGACCGGATCAAGGGGCTCGACCTCGGAGCGGACGACTACCTCGGCAAGCCGTTTGATCTCGATGAACTGGCCGCGCGCATCCGGGCCATAGGGCGGCGTGGCGGCGGTCGCGCCGAGCCTTGCCTGACGGCCGCCGGCATCAAGCTTGAGTCGTCAACCCTGTCGGCCACCATAAACGGGCAGCCCCTCGCGCTGTCCAGGCGGGAGTTCGCGGTCCTGGCGCTCTTGATGGAGCATCCCGGCGCGATCCGCTCCAAGGGTGAAATCGAGGATCGTCTCTACGGCTGGGGCGAAGAAGTGGAAAGCAATGCGGTGGAGGTGCATGTGCATCATGTGCGGGCCAAAATAGGCCGCGAAAAAATAGAAACCGTGCGCGGACTCGGCTACCGCCTGCGGGTTGCGCCATGACCTCCCTGCGCCGGCGTCTTTTCGTCATCCTGGTCGCCGCCACAGGCATCATATGGCTGTGCGGCATCCTCTGGATTTTCGTGGGGGCCAAAGCAGAGCTCGAACATGTGCTTGACGCCCGGCTTCAGGAAGCCGCGCGGATGGTCAACTCCCTGGTGACCAAAAACGGCCCCGTGTTTGCCGCAGCGGCAAACGCCGCCGCAACGCCGGAACATTACGAACGCCAGCTTTCCTGCCAGATCTGGTCGCTGGACGGACAGCTTCTTGCCCGGTCCGGCAGCGCGCCGGACGTCTCCCTGACCGACCAAGCCTCCGGCTTCTCCGATCATCGCCTCCAGGGGGAACTCTGGCGCGTGTACACCATTGAAAACCCCGCCAAGGGCGTGCGCGTGATGATCGGCGACCGTCTCGGCCAGCGCGACCAGCTCGCGGTCGATCTGGTCAAAGGCCTTTCCATCCCCGCCATCCTGATGCTTCCCCTGCTTGGCGGACTCATCTGGCTCAGCCTCGGACGCGGATTGCGCCCGCTGCTTGGCATGGCCGTGGAGCTCAAATCCCGGGCAGCCGACGACATGCGGCCTTTGCAGACACGACACGCCCCAGACGAACTTCGGCCCCTGGCCGAGGCCTTAAACAGCCTGTTCGCCAAAGTGGAGACGGCCCGACGCCACGAACGGGACGTCACGGCCTTCGCCGCCCACGAACTCCGCACCCCTTTGGCCGGGTTGAAAACGCACGCCCAAATCGCCATGGCCGCCGACGATCCGGTCGTGCGGGAAGAAGCCTTGCGGCATATCCTGCTCTCCGTTGATCGCTCCACGCGCTTGATCCGCCAGCTGTTGACCCTGGCCAAACTCGAAAGCGAACTGGGCGCCAGACAAACGGACACCATTTGCCTCGGCGAGATGCTTGAGGAGATCGGCAAATCGGCGCAGTCCTTGGGCCAGGTCGCCACGGTTCGCATCGCCCCGGCCCTGCGAGACTTCTCGATCACGGCGAATCGAGAAACCCTCGCCATCGCCCTGCGCAATCTCCATGAAAACGCCCTGCAGCATACGCCGGCCCACGGCGTCGTCACCTGGAACGTCATGCCGGACGGGCGCGGCATAGTGGTGGAAGACGAAGGGCCTGGCATGGCTCCTGACGAGATTCCCCTGGCGACGCAACGCTTCTTTCGCGGCAAACGGCAAACGCCCACGGGGTGCGGGCTGGGACTCGCCATCGTCGAGGCCGTGCTGCAACACCTGGGCGGCCAACTTGTGCTGGAAAATCGAGAGGGCGGCCTGGGGCTTAGGGCCATGGCCGTGTTGCCGCGAACAACCACTTCAGGCCCTTGAGATTGTCTCGGCGGCCGGGCGGCCCTGGAAAAAGGTCTCGGTTGGTTGCCCCTTGCCGCCGTTGGCCTTTGGGCGTGAGGGGCCAGGGGCCGCGCGGCGACCGGCAAAAAACGGCCAGGCAGCCATCTGGCCGGGGCCTGGGGTCATTGCCGGGGTTCTGACCGAATTGAAGTCTTCCTGCGATCTTGAAATGAGACGTCCCGGACGTTGGCGGCTTTTCGCCGGCGTCCGGGACGTTGTTTTAAGGACACGTCGTGCGCGTCACAGACGCGGTTTAGGAGTCGGATTTCTCCTTGCCTGAGGGGCGTTCGTTCGTCGGATGCTCCTGCCGCCCCGTCACCATTCCCTTGATGAGGCTCAACGGCCTGACGCCGGTCGTGGCCAGATAGAGATGGCCGACGCAAAACAGCGCGAAACCGATGACTACGGTCAGGTGGGCCGCCACCAGGAATCGGCGCGGCGCGATGGCGACCGTCAGCGCTTCCGGCATGAGCAGCAGCAGACCCGAGGCGATGAGCACCGGCATGCCGATGAGGAACACGACCAGATAGGTCACGCGCTGCAGCGGGTTGAAGCGGCGTTCCCGCGTCGCCGGGAAGGGATGCGGCTCGCCCCGGAAGATGCCGACGCAATAATAGCGAGCCTGGAGCAGGAGCGGCTTCAGGCCGCCTTGCCCTTCGGCCAGGTACTGGCGGATGTCGCCCGTGGCCAGGGCACGGATGACGTAAACCAGGAAGTTGCACGCAAGCAGCACGCCGCAGATGTTGTGGATGCGCGTGGCCGGCTCAAGCCCGATGGCCCAGCCGGCTTCCTGGAACCGCACGGAGAGGCCCGTGTAGCCAAGGACAATGAACAGGCAGGCGTTTATCCAGTGGGTGACCCGTATAAAGGCCGGATACATGTCTTGGGTCACGAGGGTCGCGACATGGCGACGACGCGGGATGGCCCGGCCGAGGCCATGCACGAGGACCAGGGCAAAAAGCCCGAAGACGGCCGTGCCGCCGATGTGGCTGAGCACCGGAGCCACCTGGTTCGGCGGAAAGTAGTCCGAGGTCACCGGGGCCGCGCCGCCGACATGGAGGTTGGCTCGCTCGACGATCAGGGACTTTGACTGGGCCGTGTGGCAGGTGGCGCAATCGCGCAGGGCGGTTTTCTTTTCGCCGATCAGGTGGTCGTTGGGATCAACAACCGGGGTATGGCATTCCACGCACATGACGGACCGGTTGTGCGCGCTGAAGTTGGGCAGGAACGCATGAGCCGCCTTGGCGTCCGGCACGGCCTTGCCCGAGAGCTCCTTGAGCTTGGCGGCGTTGCCGTGACAGGCCAGGCATTGGGCGTTGTACATGGCGGTCAGGGACGCGTAGGCCACCTGACGCGGCTGCTTGGGCTGGGCGTGCGGGTTGTGGCAACTGCCGCAGGACACCTTGTCCTTGAGCTTCTCGGCGTGGGCGCTTTGGCCGAAGGCCTTGATCTGATGCGAGAGCCCCACGTTGTGGCACGACAGACAGGTTTGGTTGTCGGGCCTGGCTACGGCGTGGGGACGCTCAAGGAAGCTCTGCGCGCCCTTGGTTCCGGTGTGACAGGTGGCGCAGGGCAGATTGGCGTGGGCGCCGTGCAGGTAACCAGGCACATCCACATGGAGGTTTGAGGTCTTGCCGCGTTCGGTCACGGGTTGGAGCGGCGTGGCCGCGCCGTGACAGGACAGGCAAGCGGTGCTTTGGGCCGTGGCTCCCTGCTTGCCGGAGAGCAGAACCGCCTTGGCTGCGTCGTCGCCGTCAAAAGCCGTGGCGATGACCCCGGCCATGGCGTCGGTGGACGTCTCGGGGTTCGAGGTCACCTTGCGGTGGCAGGTGGCGCAGTCGCGCGAAGCGGTCAATGGATCTGTTTTGTTGTTATTGTTGTGGCATTTGAAGCAGGCCTTGTCCGTGAAGTGGTCGGCCATGGTGATATGGGCCACTTTCTTGGTGTCGAAGAGCTTGGTGTGGCAGTCAGCGCACAAAAAGCCCTTGGACGCATGCAGCCTGCCGTCGAACATGACGGTCCCCTGGCCTCCGCCGCCGTAGCGCAGGGATTTCCCGCCGCCGGTGGCCTGGGCGAGCCCCGGCCAGGCGGTCAGGAGTGCCAGGAGCAGGATACTCCAGGCTTTTTTCATGCCTGCACCTTGGTGATGACGTTGGCGGGGACGTTTTTCACGCTGGGAACGCCGGTCAGGGTCATGGCTACGGTCAGCTCGTCCTTGATGATGTTCATCATGAGTTCCACCCCGGCGCGGCCGGCTCCGTGGGCTCCGCGCACCAGCGGCCGGCCGCACAGGCACACGTCGGCGCCCATGGCCAGATACTTGAGCACGTCCTGGCCCCGGCGCACCGCGCCGTCGACCAGGATGACGGCCTTGCCCTTGATGGCGTCGGCGATGGCCGGCAGCACCGCAGCCGTGGCCGGGGTGTAGTCGAGCACGCGCCCACCGTGGTTGGACACGGCCACGCCGCTGGCTCCCACGTCCACGGCGATTTTCGCCTCCTCAACGGTCATGATGCCCTTGATGACAAAGGGCAGCTTGGTGGACTTGGCCAGCTCCGCCAACTGCTTGGGCGTCTTGGGCTCCACGGTCTGACCGGGCACGGCCCGAGCGGCGCGGCCGGCGGAATCTATGTCGATGGCCACGGCAAGACCGCCGGCATCCTCGACCATGCGGAAGCGCTTGATGATCTCGTCGTTGGTCTTGGGCTTGATGGTGACGATGGCGTTGCCGCCGAACTTTTCCTTGAGCACGGCGATACGGCGCTCGAAGACCTCCATATTGTCGCCGATGCCGTCGGCCACCCAGCCGAGCGTACCGGCGTCCATGCAGCCGCCGAGGATAGCGGTGACGTACTCCTCTTCGGTCATCTTGCCGCCCATGTTATAGGTAACGCCGCCGGTGACGGCCGAGGTTACGGGCATGGACAGCTTATGACCGAAAAGCGTCATGGACAGGTCGGGCTTTTTCACGTCGTGAAAGGTCCGCATGACCAGATCAATGCGGTTGAGCGTGTTGTAGTTGTTCTTAAAGGCCTGGCCCGAGCCGATGCCGCCCATGCCCGGCACCTCGCTGGCGCAGGCCACTCCGTCGCACTCCGGGCAGACGCGGCAGATGGGATAGAGCTTTTCCCGGGCCACGCGCAGCACGTCGCCGATCTTGAGCTTGGGCTTTTCTCCAGCGGCGGCGGAAGCGCTCGCCGCGGCTGTCCCGGTCGGGACGCCCTCGGTCGCAGCCTGGGCGGTCTTGGCGATAAGCGGCGACAAGAGCGCCCCAACTCCGGCGACCACGCCGGCTTTGATGAATTTGCGACGGGTCGCCGATTCCGTATCGTGCATGTCGTTGGTCATTTGGTACGCCTTTGGGGTTTCGGTTATGCGGGGTGGATCGCGGCGCGGGTTAGTTCGCCGGGACAAAGCTCTTGGCCACCACGGCCTGGGCCGCCGGGGTGAGCATGAACGCGAAGAAGTCCTTGACTTCCTTGGACGGATTGACGGCAACCAGCGACAGGGGGCGCTTGAGGGGGTAGGCCCCGGACTGGACGGCCTTGGCCTCGGGCAGGGCTCCGTTCACGGACAGGGCGGTCGCGCCGGGCACGGCAAAGGACATGGACGCGGCGGTGACGCCGCCTTGATCTTTGGCCACATCGGCCACGCAGTCGGTGGCGTCGTCGAGTTCCTTGACCGGGCCGTAGGCCGTCTCGCCCAGCACCATGGACTTGAAGGCTTTGACGGTGGCCCGGCCGCCATCAAGCTTTTCGCTGTAGACGGTGATCGGCAGGTCAGCGCCGCCAACGTCCTTCCAATTGGTGGCCTTGCCCGAGAAAATGTCCTTGAGTTGGGCCATGCTCAGATTCTTGATGGCGTTTTGGGGGTGCACGAAAATGCCCATGACATCGAAGCCGATGACCTCAATGTCGGTGAGGGCGGCCTTCTCCTGGGCAGTGGGTTCGCTGGCCAGGCCGCCGAAAGAGACCTGGCCGGCCACGACGGCCTTGAACCCGGCCCCGGCCCCGGCCGTGCCAATGGTCCCGAAGGGGACGCCGGTCTTGGCGGTGAAGAGTTTGGTCGCTTCGGGCAGCACCTTGTGCCCGATGGTGCTCGCCCCCTCGTAGGTCAGGGGGTCGGCGGCAGCCGCGTTGCCTGCGGCCAGAGTCAGGGCCATGAAGCCGACCAGGCAGGCCGGGGCGAAACGGCAAAGGATGCGTAAACCTTTCATGTGTGCTCCTCTCGTGAGAATGAGGCGGCGTTCTCCGCCGACATGCGCCGCGAACAGACTCCGGCCTCCAAGGCCGGGGCCTCCCTTATTCGGGGCGTCCTTGCTAAAGCAGGAGCGATGCCAGTTCTGGATATTTACTTAACCAACTAAGAATAATTGACTAATTTGGCAGTTCAAGAACCAGTCCGTCGGCGAAGGGGTATGCCGTCAGGCAAGCTTTCGGACGCTTGTGCCGCAAAGCACGCGTTCATGACGTTTTGGCAAGATTTGCCAAACGGCATGACTTGCCCGTCGGCATACCCCTTCGCCGAGGAAAAGCGGCGGCGGGAGCCGAAGAATCAAGCCTTTGGAGGAAGTCTGGTCGCGACCCAGGTCGGGTGCGGGAAGGCGGCGGGCTAATCGTCGCTTTGGCGTAGCACCTTGAGGCGTTTGGACAGGGCCGACTGGGTGACGCCAAGCAGCCGCGCCGCCAGGGTTTGCCGGCCGGCCGAACGGGACAGGGCCTCGGTCAAAAGCAGCTTCTCGGCCTGGGCGAAGCTCGGCAGGGAGGAAAGGCCCACGAACGGGTTGTCGTCGCTCGCCGGGACCGGCGCGCTCTCGGACGCGCCCACGTGGCGCTTGAAGCTCCCCATGGACAGCATGCGCCCGTCATGGAGGCTCACCGCGTCGTAGACCATGGCCGCGAGCTCGCGAATGTTGCCCGGAAAGGCGTAGGTCGCCAGCAGCGCGGCCAGCTCCGGCGGCGGCGTGGGCTTGCGCTTGCCCATGGCCGTCGCCGCCTCGCCCAGGAAATGATCCAGCAGCACGGCGATGTCCTCGGGGCGTTCCCGCAAGGGCGGCACGGCCACATGGTGGGTACGCAGGCGGAAGTAGAGGTCGCGCCGAAAAAGCCCTTCGCGCTCCCGGGCGGCCAAGTCGGCGTGGGTGGCGGCGATGACCCGGGCGCACAGCCGGCTTGGTCGATCACTGCCCAGCGGATAGTATTCGCCCTCCTGGAGCAGGCGCAACAGCTTCACCTGGGAGGCAATGGAAAGGTCGCCAATCTCGTCAAGAAACAGCGTCCCGCCGGCCGCCTCCTCCACCAGCCCCCGTCGCGGCTGATCCGCTCCGGTAAAGGCCCCCCGGACGTGGCCGAACAACGTGTCCGTGAAAACCGCGTCATCCAGGCCAGCCACGTTGAGCGCCACGAGTCGGCCGGCCCGGCCGCTGAGCTCGTGGGCGGCCCGCACCAGGGCCTCTTTGCCGACGCCGGATTCGCCGGTGACGAGAAGAGGCCTCGGGCTTTGGGCCACGGCCTCGATGTAGGCGAAAACCGCGCGCATGGTCGGGCTCTCCGTGCAGATAGCCTCAAAAGCCTCGGGACGGCGCAGCCGGCCGGAGACCACCTGGCTCGCCACCTGCTGATTTTCCGCGCGCAGCTCAAGCATGTGCATGGCCCGGACGATGCCGCCGATGATGCGCGCCTCGTCGTCGGTCTTGACGTAGTAGTCGTAAGCCCCAAGCTTCATGCAGGAAACGGCCATGGCCAGCTGGTTCATGCCGGAAAGCACGATGCAGGCCACGTCGGGATGGCGCTCGGCAATGGCGGCCAGCAGCTCGGCGCCGGAAAGGTGGGGCATGGTCAGGTCGAGCAGCACCAAGCCGATGCCGCCGGCCTCCAGGATGTTCAGAACTTGCCGGCTGTCCTGGCAGGTACGCACGTTCACCAAGCCGGCCGAGACCTCAAGCAGCAGGGTCATGGACTCAAGCCAGTCGGCTTCGTCGTCCACGAGCAAGATGCCGGGGCCGTTGGAGCAGGCCTGCGTCATGACGCCTCCGGGCAGGCCACGGGCAGGATCAGGCGCGCCGTGGTCCCCTGCCCCAGGCCCGAGGAAAATTCCAGACGACCGCCGTGCTCCTTGACGATGCCGGCCGAGACGGACAGCCCGAGCCCGGTGCCGCCCTTGTCGCGCTTGGTGGTGAAAAAGGGATCGGTCAGGCGGGCGATGTCCTCGGCGGCGATGCCCTCGCCTTCGTCGGCCACGGTCAGAACCACGGCCCTGTCGTCGTCGGAGACCGCCGTGGACACGGTGATGGCCCGATCAGGCTCGGGAAGAGCCTGGCAAGCGTTTATGAGCAGGTTGACCGCCACCTGTTCGATGCGCATCGGGTTGCCCCAGACAGGCGGCAGGCCGGGCGGAAAGTCGAGGCGCAACCGCGAGGTCGCCTTGTGGATGGAGCCGCCGACCAGGCGCACGGCCTTTTCCGTGACCGCGCCGAGGTCAAAAGACTGGTGGTCGCTGGCCGGAGCGACGCGGGAGAAGTCACGCAGATCTTCGACGATGCGGCGGATGCGTTGGGCGCTTTCCTCCACCACGTCGACGATGCGCGGCAGCTTGTCGCGCAGGCGCGAGTAGGCGCCGCCGCCCAGGGGGAAATCGCCTTTCTCGCAGTAGACGTCGTCGAGGACGCGCATGGCCTCGGCGCTGAGTTTCTTAAGGATTGGCACGTTAAGCAGGATCAGCCCGTTGGGATTGTTGATCTCGTGAGCCACGCCGGAAACCAGGACGCCAAGGGCGGCCATCTTGCCGGCCTGGACAAGCTGCTGCTGGTTCTCGCGCAGTTTCTCCAGGGCGTCGGAGAGCGAGCGGGTGCGCTGATCGACCTGCTTTTTGAGCGCGCGCGTCCACAACGCGGCCAAGCCCAGCAGCAGGAGCAAGGGACCGAGCACCACAGCGGCGTATTTAAGCACCATGGCGGCGGAAACCGCCTGGGCGTCCATGACCCCGAACCACTTGCGCCGCAGCTCCCGGTACCGGCCGGACTGCTTGACCAGGGTCAGGCCTTCGTTGAGCAGGGAGAGCGTGGCGTCGTCGCCGTGGCGCACGGCGAAGCCGTAGGGCTGGACGGTGACGCTCTTGGCAACGACCTTGATGGTGTCGAGCTTGTCCTGCTCCATGGCCAAAAGGCCGGGCAACATGGCCACCACGGCGTACTCCCCCTCGCCCGAGGCCAGACGGCGCAGGCCGCCTACGGGCGTTTTGGAGAAAATGAGGTCCTTTTCGTAGCCCAGGCCGTCGAGGATGTCGTTGATGCTGCCGCCTGGGTGGACGATGACCTGCTTGCCGGCGAGTTCTTCCAGCGATGCGACGGCCGGCGTGCCTTTGCGGGCGAAAATGGCATGATTGATGGTGGTATGCGGCGGGGTGAGATCGGCTTCGCGCAACCAGAGGTTGGAATAGGGCGTGCGCTGGAGCACGTCCACAGCGCCGTCGGCCAAGGCCTGATGCAGGCGGGACCAGTCCATGAGCACGAAGCGAACGGGCACGCCCATGGCCTCACTCACGGCCATGGAGAGATCAACGTTGAAGCCGGCCGGCTGGCCGTTCTCGTCAAGGTATTCGTAGGGCGGGTAGTTCTTGTCGCCGCCGATGACGAGGGGGCGGCGGGTCGGGAGTGGTTCCTGGGCCAGGGCGCTGTCGGGGAGACCGGAGAAAAAGGACAGGAGCAGCATGGCAAGAGACAATGCAACAGCGTGGCATGTCATGTCTAATTCGGTTTGTTTTTGGCGGATAAAACGCTGCACGCGGTGTTCATAGGAATTCCGCCGCTTGGCGTCAACATTTCCGCAACGGGGCGCTATGTCGAGAGGCCCGGGCGGCGAAAAGCAAAATACGACCGCTACAGCTGGAAGCGCCTGGCATTGCCTGGGCATTTGCACGCGTTTTTCGCGCCACGTTGCACGGGCGGACGGGTCGGGCGTGCGGCCGCGGGGACAGGCCCTGCCGCGACACTCAAAACAAAGCCAAGTGCCGTATGATGCCGTACAGCCCCACAAGCAGGCAAACGCTGGCGACGATCTGCCGGAGACGATGGGGAGCGACGCGATGGGACAGGCGGATGCCCAGGACAAGCCCGGCGGACTGCAAGGCCGATATCCAGGCCGCCGCCGTGAAATCAATGGAACCGCAAAGGAGATTGCCCAGCGTGCCGCTGCCGGCCACCGCCACTTGCAGCACCTGTCCGGCGGCGATGGAGAGCAACGGCGGGAACCCCAAGGCCACCATGATCGGTATGGACAGGACGGGGCCGCCCGCCCCGGTCAGCCCCGAAAAAAACCCCACGCCGGCGCCGATGCCGACCATGATCGCCTTGTGCCGCGTCAGGCGGCCGTCGTAACGGACGAGCGCGCCGCGCCGAAACGGGAACAGCGCCGAGGCCCCGGCAAAAATGATGAGCAGCGACAGGCTCAGGTTGAGGAACCCGACCGGGGCGTGGGCGTTGGCCACGGCCCCAAGCAGGCTGGCTACGGCGGCGGCCAGGGCCAAGGGCCGGGCCGGGGCCCAGTCGATGGCATGGCGTCGTTGCTGGAGCCAAACGGCCAGCCCTCCCACGACGAAGAAACTGCACATGGCCGTGGCCATGGCGGTCTGCACAGGGAGACCGGCGGCGGCCTGCAGGGCCGGAATGACCAGGACGCCGCCCACGCCCGTAAAGCCGGTCAACACGCCGACGATAAACACGGCCACGGCCAAAGCCACCATACACGACCTCCTTGGCTGCCGCCCCGTCAGGGCTTGGCCGCCAGCATGATGTAAACGTTTGCATGACCTCATGACATCCAAACTGTCAAGAATATAAGGCTATTCTTTTTCAGCGCTTCAATTCGGCGCTCAGCCCGGATTATTCACACTAAAAACAGCCAAACGCCGCCATATGTAGCACGAATTAAAAATTAATACGAATAATCATATTTAATGTTAAAAATCATGACATGAAAAAGATACATATTATAAAATAATAAAAACACGTCACATTATGGCTTTCTGTTGACAAAAAAACGCTGTTGAATGAAAACGTTTTCATTGGCTGACCCGCTACTCGCCCCTCTCGGCTCGACAGGTGAAGGCGCAGTCCAAGGACCGCAGGCGATCCCGCATTGGCATCAAGCACCAGGAAGTCACATGGCGCAGATTACCATCCAGGACGTTGCCCAAATGGCCGGAGTATCGCCGGCCACGGTGTCGCGGGCCCTGCATTCCCCCCAGATCGTCAGCAAGGCCACCCGCGAGAACATCGAACGCATCATCCGCGAAAACAATTATATATACAATGCCGGCGCCGCGGATCTCTCCCGCCGGAAATCCTCGGTCCTGGGCGTGTTTATTCCCACCACCGGCGGCACCGTCTTTGCCAGCACCGTCGGGGCCATCGAGGAATACGCCTACGAGCGGGGATTCCCCGTCATGGTCAGCAACACCCGCTACGATCCCGAAATCGAAGAGGTGCTGCTGCACAAATGCCTGGAGCGCCGTCTGGCCGGTGTCATCCTCACCGGTTACTGCCAGGCCAACGAGTCGCTCATCCTCTCCTTGGCCGAAAAGGGCCTGCCCTGCCTGGTGGCCTGGGAAATCCTCCCCGAGTCGGTGCCGCTGAGCTATGTGGGCATTGACAACTTTCAGGCGGCCGTGAAGGCCACGGAGTATCTTCTGGGCCTGGGCCATCGCCGCATTGGGCTGATCGTGGGGCCGCGCTCGGGCAGCTTGCGGGCCAGAAGGCGCTACGAGGGCTTCGTGGCGGCCATGGAAGCCAACGGCATCCCCTGCGAGCCCGCCTCCATCATCGAATGCCGGCCCACCATGCTCAACGGCAAGGAGGCCATGGGCCGCCTGCTCCACCAGCCCAATCCCCCCACGGCCGTGTTCGCCGCCAGCGACTTCCTGGCCATCGGCGCCCTGGCGGCCATCCGCGAGTTTGGGCTGCGGGTGCCTGAAGACATTTCCCTGATGGGCTTCGACGACATCGAATTCACCAATTACACCTCCCCGCCGCTGTCCACGGTGCACGTCCCGAGCTGGGATATCGGCCATCTTGCCGTGAGTCTGCTCATGGACTTCATCGAATCCGGCGACGGCGTGCCCCGCAGGCTCTGCCTGGACACGCAGCTCATGCTGCGCAAGTCCTGCCGGCCGCTCTAGTGTGGCGTTCACAAAAAACATTTATTTTTTTGTGAATAGAATAATAATTACATCTTATTACGGCACACAAAAGTGTCATGGCCTTTCCCGAACGCGACACGAGACCCGCGCGGCTCTGGGAGACCTCTCTGGCGGAAAGGGCATCTGGCGACAGCCGGCGCTTGGGCCGGAAACGATGGAGTACAGAGGTTAATATGGAAACGGTAGGCATTGTTGGAACCGGTGTCATGGGGCGGACCGTTGGGGCCGCTTTTCTGGAGAATGGCTTGTCTGTCCACGGCTACGACGCCTTCGCCTCGTGCCGGGAAAAGGGCCGGGACATGGGCATCGCCATGCACGGGAGCTTGGGCGAACTGGCCCGGGCCACGGACCGCATCATCCTGTTCCTGCCGGGCCCGACGGAGATCGCCGCTTGCGTGAGCGGCCCGGAGGGGCTGCTGGATTCGGCCGCGCCGGGAACGGTCATCATCGACATGTGCACGAGCGCGCCGCAGACCACCCGGGACATGGCCAACGCGGCCAAGCAAAAGGGCGTGGACTACCTGGACGCCCCGGTTCTCGGCCGGCCGGCCACCGTCGGCAAATGGGCCTTGCCGGTCGGCGGCGACGTCGAAGCCTGCCGGCGGGTCGAACCGCTGCTGGGCCTGATCGCCGCCCATGTCGTGCATATGGGCGACAGCGGGGCCGGCCACAAGGTCAAACTCCTCAACCAGATGATGTTCGGAGCCATAAACGCCATGACCGCCGAGATGATGGCCGTGGCGGAGAAAGTCGGCATTGAGCCGGCGCAACTCTACGACATCATCACCGCCAGCCAGGCCGGCACCGTCAGCAACCTCTTTCGTGAACTCGGCCAGCGCGTGAGCGACGAACGCTACGGCGACCCCACTTTCACCGTGGCCCTCTTGGCCAAGGACGTGCGCCTGGGCGTGGATATGGCCGAACAAGCCGGCGCGCCGCCGCTGCTCGGCCGCACCGTGGATTTTCTCAACAGGACATCCTGCGCCCAGGGCTACGGCGACGAGGACACCTCCGTCATGTGGAAATGCCTGGGCAATCTCTGGAAAGGAGGGCACTAGCATGGCAAAAGCAAAGAAACTCCTGATGCTTGGCGTTGATGCCGCCTTGCCGGATTACGTCAAGCGGTTCGCCGCCGAAGGGAGCCTGCCCAACCTCGCCCGCCTCATGCAAGGCGGATTCAGCACCCGCGTCATCCCCACCTTCCCGCCGCTCACCGCGGCGGCCTGGTGCGCCATCGTCACCGGGGCCGGCCCCGGCACCTGCGGCATTCCCAGCCTCATGGTGCGCCTGCCCGGCGAGGAGCTCAACTCCTGGCAAACCTCCTTCGACAAACGCCTGCTGATGGCCGAGACCCTCTGGGAAAGCGAAAACAGGGTCGGCCGCCGGGTGGCCCTGATCAACTGGCCCGTCACCTGGCCCATGGAGCTCCCCGAGGAGCACGGCATCCAGATCGCCGCCTCGCTCAATCCTCCCTTCCGCTATTTCTACATGCCCCTTTGGGACGTGGCCGGCAGCGCGGTCTTCGCGCCGGAAAAGCTCCCCTGCGACCAGGTCCCCGGCCGGGCCGTGCAGGTCGCGCCGACGCCGGCCACGGACTGGAAAAAT
>JAEZEM010000433.1 GCA_023417745.1 Pseudomonadota bacterium | reverse complement strand
CTGCCGCACGTTGCCGAAGACATGGTGCCGCCAGAACTGGTCGGGATGGACCTTGCCGTCCCAGGAGATGCAGCCGATGCCCCGGCCGGAGTTGTTGCCTTCGTTAAAGGACAGCAATTCCATGACGTCGGCGGCGCGGGTCGGGTCTTCGCGCAGCAGGCGCTGGTAGACGTAGGGGCCGTCGGCGTGGTTGTCGACGGTCAGGACTTCCTTGGGCAGCCCGGCGTCGTGCAGGGCCCTGGTGCGGTCCATGATGAGGTCCACAATCGCCCGGGTGGCGGCGTGGTCCAGGTCCTCGGCAATCAGTTCCGAGCCCCGGCCGGAGTAGACCAGATGGTAAAAACAGATGCGCGGCACTTCGCGTTCGCGCAGCAGGTCAAATAAAAGCGGCACTTCGGAAGCGTTGCGCTTGTTGATGGTGAAGCGCAGGCCGACCTTGAGGCCCTCGTTCTGGCAGTTTTCGATGCCTTCCAGGGCTTTTTTGAACGAGCCGGCCACGCCCCGAAACTTGTCGTGGACCTCTTCGCCGCCGTCCAAGGAGATGCCGACGTAGGACAGGCCGACTGACTTGAGCTCCCGGGCCTTGTCGCGGGTAATCAGCGTGCCGTTGGTGGAAATAACGGCACGCATCCCCTTGGACACGGCATGGGAGGCCAGCTCGGTCAGGTCCTTGCGCACCAGCGGCTCGCCGCCGGAAAAAAGCATCACCGGCGCGCCGTAGGCGGCCAGATCGTCGATCATGGCCTTGGCTTCGACGGTGCCGATGTCGTCCTTGCCCTCGGGGTCCACGGCCTTGGCGTAGCAATGCACGCACTTGAGGTTGCACCGGCGGGTCATGTTCCAGACCACGACGGGCTTTTTGTCCTTGGAAAATTGCAGCAGGTGCGACGGGAGCTTGCCGGAATGGCGACCGTAGCGCAGGGCGTCGGAAGCCTCCACGCCGCCGCAGTAAAGCTTGGATATGCCGATCATGAAGAGTCCTTTGTTCGATGGGTGGGATGGGCCTATAATACATTTTGCCGGCCGGCGGTAGGGGCCGGCCGGGAGAAAAAACCGGCCGGCCCACGGCGAGTGGACCGGCGGGAAAAAGGCGTCAGGCCGCCCTTAATCCATGACGACAGTCACGTTTTAAGGGCGGCATCTAAACGAGTTATCCATGGCCTCGGCTGCTTTGGCGAAAGGAAAAGGCCTCAGGCCCGGGGCGCGGCCCCCTTGGGCGGGCAGGGTTTGATGCCCCAGATGTCGCGGGCGTATTCGCGGATGGTGCGGTCCGAGGAGAACATGCCCATGCGGGCCACGTTGAGCGCGGCCTTGCGCATCCAGACGTCGGGGTTGGCGTATTCCATGCCGATGCGCTCATGGGCGTCGAGATAGGTCATGAAATCGGCCAGATGCAGGTAGCGTTCGTTTCGCGACAGAAGCTTTTCAAACATCCAGTGGAACACGGCCGGCTCGTCCGGGGAAAACCGCCCGGCCGACAAGGCGTCGAGAACCCGGCGGATTTCGGGGTGTTTGCGGTAGTATTCCCAGGGATCGTAGCTGCCTTCGCCAAGCATCCGCTCCACCTCGGGGGTGGTCAGCCCGAAGAGGTAGAAGTTTTCCGCGCCCACGGCCTCGCGGATTTCGATGTTGGCTCCGTCGAGGGTGCCCACGGTCAGCGCCCCGTTTAAGGAAAACTTCATGTTGCCCGTGCCCGAGGCCTCGGTGCCGGCGGTGGAGATCTGTTCGCTGACGTCGGCGGCCGGGATGAGCTTTTCGGCCAGGGACACCCGGTAGTCGGCGGCAAAGACCACCTTGATCCAGTCGCTGGCCCGCTTGTCGGCGTTTATGACCTTGGACAGGCGGCAGATGAGGTGGATGATCTCCTTGGCCTCGAAATAGCCGGGCGCGGCCTTGCCGGCGAACACGTAGACGCGCGGGGCCGGCGGCACGTAGCCGTCTTCGGTGACGCGCAAATAATCGTGGATGACGTGCATGGCGTTTAACAGCTGGCGCTTGTACTCGTGGATGCGCTTGGCCTGCATGTCGAAAACGGCGTCGGGCGAAACCACGATGCCGGTGGTCTTGGCGAAATAGTCGGCGAGCTTGGCCTTGGCCGCCCGTTTGACTCCGGCAAAGCGTTCCCGAAACGACGGGTCCTCGGCCAGGGGGGCGAGCCTTTGCAACTGGTCGAGGTCGGTGATCCAGTCCTCGCCGATGGCTTCGCTGATGAGCCCGGCCAGGCCGGGATTGGCTTTGTACAGCCAGCGCCTCGGCGTGATGCCGTTGGTCTTGTTGTTGAATTTGCCCGGCCACAGGGCGGCGTAGTCCGGGAAGAGCACTTTTTTGACCAGCTCGGAATGCAGCTTGGACACGCCGTTGACCGAGTGCGACCCGAGAACGGCCAGATGGGCCATGCGCACCTGTTTGCCGCCCGATTCGTCGATCAGCGACATGCGCCGGATTTTCGCCTCGTCGGTGACGCCCGAGCCGCGGACGATATCGAGAAAACGGCGGTTGACCTCGTAGATGATCTGCAAATGGCGCGGCAGCACCTTTTCCATCAGCTCCACCGACCACATTTCCAGGGCTTCGGGCATCAGCGTATGGTTGGTGAAGGCCAGCGTGCGGGTGACGATGTTCCAGGCTCGGTCCCAGGGCACCCGGCGTTCGTCGACCAGCATGCGCATGAGCTCGGCCACGGCCAGGGCCGGGTGGGTGTCGTTGAGCTGGATGGCGGTGAATTCCGACAGCTCCTCGATGTTGCGGTTTTGCTTGAGGAAGCGCCGGGTGATGTCGCGGATGGAGCAAAAGACCAGGAAGAACTCCTGCACCAGCCGCAGCTCCTTGCCAAAGGAGATGGATTCGCTGGGGTAGAGCACCTTGGAAATGAGTTCGGAATAGACCTTCTGGTGGATGGCCTTGATGTAGTCGCCCTGGTCGAAGATCTGCATGTTGAAGTTGTCGGTGGATTTGGCGGCGAAAAGGCGCAGGTAATTGACGGTGCGGTCGCCGTAGCCCACGATGGGGATGTCGTAGGGCACGCCGACCAGATCCTGCCAGTCCACCCACAGGGGCAGATAGCCCCCGTCCGGGCCCTGGTGGTCCTCCACCCGGCCGTAGAGCGGCACGATGACGGTCTGATCGCGGCGCTCCAGTTGCAACGGCATGCCTTCGGCCATCCAATAGTCCGGCCGCTCCACCTGACGATCGTTTTCGATGGACTGCTTAAAAAGCCCGTATTCGTAGTGGATGCCGTAGCCGCAGCCCGGCATGTCCAGGGTGGCCAGGGAGTCGAGGAAGCAGGCGGCCAGCCGGCCCAGGCCGCCGTTGCCCAGGGCCGGGTCGCGTTCGTGCTCGCGGATTTCCTCCAGGGAAAATCCCCAGGCCTGGAGCAGGCCGGCCATCTCGCCTTGCAGGTTCATATTATAGACGTTGTTGCCCAGGCACCGGCCGAGCAAATATTCGATGGACAGGTAGTACATGCGTTTGGCCCGGGTCTCGCGGTAGCGGTCGCGGGTTTCGAGCATCCGGTCGACCAGCCGGTCACGCAGGGTCAGGGCCATGGCCGTGGCCACGTCGCGGCAGCCGGCCTCCTGGCCGCGTTTCCCCAGCGAATGGGCAACATGTTCGCGGATGGAGCAGGACAGATCGTCGGCGTCTAGGCCATGCACGGGGCAGGAAGCGACAGGCATGCGGTCCTCCTGGACAAGGCTTCAGTCGTAGCCGGGTCATAGCAGCAAAAAGGACGCCCTGTCCAACCAGCGCCCTAAACTTCTCCCCGGGCGGGGCCGATAGGTGCCGATATATGGGGAATATTCTCCCCAAGGAGGACACATGGACGCGTTAAGCGGCAACACCGCCGGAGCAGCGGCCTCGGCTATCCAGCAGCAGACCATGGGCGCACAGGTGGTTACCGAAACCATCAATAAGATGAATACCGGCCCCAACGGCCAGGTCAACGCCGACCACGATTTCCAGACCAAGGTCCTGGCCGGCATGGGCAAGGGCACCCAGCTCGACGTGTCCGCCTAGGTCGTGTCTCTTCAATACGACGAGCGTATTTTTTAAGAAAAATAATAATTCTAGTAAATTGACAATTCAGGTGGCGCGCCCGGCCCAAACCCGGCCGCGCCCCTTGCTTTTCCCGCCGCCCCGTCGCACCCTCCCTCCATGGCCGTGATCCTCCATCTCGACATGGACGCCTTTTTCGCTTCCGTGGAACAGCACGACGAGCCGTCCCTCAAAGGCAAACCCGTCATCATCGGCCACCATCACCGGGGCGTGGTCTCGGCCGCCTCCTACGAGGCCCGGGTCTACGGCGTGCGCTCGGCCATGCCCGTGTCCGAAGCCAAGCGCCGCTGTCCGCACGGCGTGTTTCTGCCCGGCAACCGCCGCCGCTACGGCGAAGTCTCGCGCCTCGTCATGGCCACCCTTGGCCGTTTCTCCCCGCTGGTCGAACCCGCTTCCATTGACGAGGCCTACGTCGACATCACCGGCAGCCAGACGCTCTTTGGCCCGCCCGAAACCATGGCCCGGGCCATGAAGGACGCCATCCGCCAGGCCACGGGCTTGCCCTGTTCCGTGGGCGTCGCGCCGGTCAAATTCATCGCCAAGATCGCCTCGGACTATGACAAGCCCGATGGGCTGACCATCGTCACCCCGGAAACCGCCCTGGATTTCCT
>JAEZEM010000365.1 GCA_023417745.1 Pseudomonadota bacterium | reverse complement strand
TTATGGCGTTGTCGTCGATGGCGTCGAGGTATTTGACCAGGGCGCGCAGCGAGTTGCCGTGGGCGGCCACGAGCAGCCGCGTGCCCGAGGCGATGGCCGGGGCCATAACGTCGTGCCAGTAGGGCATGACCCGGGCCACGGGGTCCTTAAGCGACTCGCAGCGCGGCAGTTCGGCCTCGGTGAGGCCGGCGTAGCGCCGGTCGCGGCCGGGGAAGCGTTCGTCGGCGGGGTCCAGGGCCGGGGGTGGGGTGTCGTAGCTTCTGCGCCAGACGAACACCTGCTCTTCGCCGTACTGGGCGGCCATTTCGGCCTTGTTGAGGCCTTGGAGCGCGCCGTAGTGGCGTTCGTTCAAGCGCCAGGACTTGGTGACCGGCAGCCACAGGCGGTCGAGGCCGGTCAAGAGGATGTCGAGGGTCATGACGGCTCGGGAGAGCACCGAGGTCAGGCAGGTGTCGAAGTCGTAGCCGCCGTCGCGAAGGAGGTCCGCCGCCTGGGCGGCTTCCTCGCGACCCTGGGGCGTCAGGCCCACGTCGGTCCAGCCGGTGAACCGGTTTTCGAGGTTCCACACGCTTTGGCCGTGGCGCACGAGGACCAGGGTGTGCATGGCGCTCTCCCGGGGTTGTCGTCGGGTTATTTTGTCTTGGTCTCTGCGGTCGTAGGGCAGTCGAAGGCGTCGGTGTTCATCATGCGCATGGCGCACATGGCGCCGCACATGGCGCATTCCTTTTCCTGGCTGTGCTTGGCCCGCCGGGCGCGCACCATGTCGGGGTCCAGCGACAGTTCGGTCATGGCTTCCCAGTCGAGGTCGGCCCGGGCCTGGCTCATGGCCAGGTCGCGGCCGACGGCGTGGGGGCGGCCAAGGGCGGTTTCGGCGCTCTGGGCGGCGATGAGGCTGGCCTTGATGCCGGCCCGCACATCCTCGACGTTGGGCAGCGTCAAGTGTTCGGCCGGGGTCAGGTAGCACAGGAAATCCGCGCCGAAGTAGGCGGCAAGCGCCCCGCCGATGGCGCCGGCGATGTGGTCGTAGCCCGGGGCGCAGTCGGTGGTCAGCGGTCCAAGGACATAGAGCGGTGCGCCATGGGTGAGGCGCTTTATGCCCTGGATCTGGCCCTGGACGAGGTGCAAGGGCACGTGGCCGGGGCCTTCGATCATGGTTTGCACGCCGTGTTCCATGGCCCGCACGGCCAGGCGGCCGAGGTTGATGACCTCTTCCCACTGGGCGCCGTCGCCGGCGTCGGCCCCGCAGCCGGGCCGCAGACCGTCGCCGAGGCTGATGGTGACGTTGTGGGCCAGGCAGATGTCGAGAATGTCGTCGTAGTGCGTCAAAAAGGGATTTTCCTCGCCATGGCGGCGCATCCAGCGGCCGAGGATGGAGCCGCCGCGCGACACGATGCCGGTGACCCGGCCGCCCTCGGAAGCCAGTTCCACGCCCCGGCGGGTGATGCCGCAGTGCAGCGTCATGAAATCCACGCCTTGTTCGGCTTGCCGGGCGATTTCGGCCAGGATCTCGGCCACGTTGAAGTCGCTGGGGTCGCCGCCCTTGGCGATGTGGCGCTGGGCCACGCCGTAAAGGGGCACGGTGCCCAGCGGCAGGTCGGTGGCGGCCAGGATGTCGCCGCGAATGGCGTGCAGGTCGCCGGCCGTGGACAGATCCATGAGCGCGTGGGCTCCGGCGGTTTTGCACAGCCGGACTTTGTCCATTTCCATGGCCACGTCGGTGACGAACATGGAGGTGCCGATGTTGGCGTTGACCTTGACCTTGGCCGGCTGGCCGATAATGGTCGGGCTGACGTCCTTGTGGGCCGGGTTGGCCAGAATGACCATGGTTCCGGCGGCGACTCCCGCCGCAATGGTTTCCGGGGCCAGGCCTTCGGCGGCGGCGAGCTGGCTGGAATGGGCGCGAAAAATAGCGGCGAGGGCGGCGTTTTTGCTGAAGATGGGCATGCTGCTTCCTTGTGGCAGGTTATGATAAAGGGTTGTCTACCATGGCGGGCGGCAAAGTCCAAGCCGGTCGCTTGGAAATCATATGGCAGGAAGGGCTTGCCAAGGGCAGAAAAAGGCGTTAGTTCATCTCGCTTTCCCGGAAGGGACATTCAAGGAGTCGAGCCATGAAGAAAGATATCCATCCCAAGACGTTCAAGGCCACCATCCGCTGCCACTGCGGCTTCGAAGCCCAGGCCCTGTCCACCAAGGGCGAGCAGCTCCAGGTCGAAGTCTGCTCCCACTGCCACCCGTTTTTCACCGGCAAGCAGCGTTTCCTCGACACCGCCGGACGCATCGACCGCTTCCGGAAAAAGTACGCTAATTTCGAGAAAAAGGCCTAGTGCGGCCTATGCCCGAGACCGTCGGGCGGACTACCCGCCCGGCGGCCCTTTGTGGACCCCGGCCATGAAACGATTGCTGCGCCTCTTGCCGCTTCTCGTTGCTTCGCCCACCGTCGGCGGCCAGGCCGTCATGGAGGGCGTCATGATGCGCGACCGGGATCGGCTGGCTATAGCCGTGCGCAAGCCCGGCGGCGACATCCTGCTTGATGTGCGCCCCTGGTTCTCGCTGACCGCCTCCAAGTGGCTCAAAAAGCCGCTGTTGCGCGGTTTCCCGGTGCTTTTGGAGACGCTGGTCAACGGCATCAAAGCGCTCAACTACTCGGCCCAGGTCGCCCTGGAGGACGAGGAGGACGGCGTGGAGATGGGGCCGTGGGCCATGGGCCTGACCCTGGCCGCCTCCATCGGCTTCGCCTTGCTGCTTTTTGTGGTCACGCCGCACCTGTTTTCGCTCGGGATGCGCGGCATGGGCCTTTCCGGCGGCGTGGAGGACTTGAGCTTCCACGTCTGGGACGGCCTTTTCAAGATGCTCATGTTCCTGGGCTACGTGGCGGCCATCTCCTATCTGCCGGACATCCGCCGGGTGTTCCAGTATCACGGGGCCGAGCACAAAGTCATCTGGGCCTACGAGCAGGGCGCGCCGCTGACGCCCGAGGGCGCGCGAGGCTTTTCCCGCCTGCATCCCCGCTGCGGCACGGCCTTTCTGCTCTTTGTCCTGGCCATCTCCATCGTGCTCTACGCTTTTCTCGTGCCCTGGCTCATGACCTTTTACGTGCCGGACAACAGCGTGCTCAAGCAGGCCTACATCGTGGCCCTGAAGCTCGTGCTCATGGTTCCGGTCAGCGCCCTGGCCTACGAGGTCATCAAACTGGCCGGCAAGTTCCATACGAACTTCGTCTGCCGCCTGATCTCGGCCCCTGGGCTTTTCATGCAGATGCTCACCACCAAGGAACCCGACGACGCCCAGATCGAGGTGGCCCTGGCCGCCCTGGACGGCGCGGTGGCCGAGCGTCCCATCGCCTGATGCGGCAGGCCGCCGCCGCGAGCCGGCCGCGCGACGCGCGGCCGCAGCGATAAACGCTTTTTTGACGCACCCAACATCACGACCATAGCCGCGTGGAACGCCGGCCCGCCCCGAGCCGGCCGCGCCAAACGTCCCGCCCCGGAGAAGCCCCATGTTCGCCAAGCTCGAAAGCCTCGAACGCAAGTACGAGGATCTGGAACGCCAACTGTCCGCGCCCGACGTCGTCTCCGACCAGGAGCGCTTCCGTAAGCTGTCCAAGACCCACTCCGACCTCGGCGATTTGGTGGCCGCCTTCCGGGAATACAAAAAGATCGCCCAGGACCTGGAAGACAACCAGGAAATGGCCCAGGACTCCGATCCCGAGATCCGCGAGCTGGCCCTGGCCGAGACCAAGGCCCTCAAGGAAGCCCAGACCGAACTCGAAGCCCGGCTCAAGGTGCTGCTTTTGCCTAAGGATCCCATGGATGAAAAAAACATCCTCCTGGAAATCCGGGCCGGCACCGGCGGCGACGAAGCAGCCCTTTTCGCCGGCGATCTGTTTCGCATGTACACCCGCTACGCCGAAACCAAGCGCTGGAAGGTCGAGATCATGAGCCAGTCCGAGACCGGCTCCGGGGGCTTCAAGGAAGTCATCGCCTCCATCTCCGGCGATAAGGTCTACAGCCGGCTCAAGTACGAATCCGGCGCTCACCGCGTCCAGCGCGTGCCAGCCACCGAATCCCAGGGCCGCATCCACACCTCGGCCGTCACCGTGGCCATCATGCCCGAAGCCGAGGAAGTCGACGTCGCCCTTGACCCGGGCGATCTGCGCATCGACGTCTACCGCTCCAGCGGCCCCGGCGGCCAGAGCGTCAACACCACCGACTCGGCCGTGCGCGTCACCCACATCCCCTCCGGGTTGGTGGTCATCTGCCAGGACGAAAAGTCCCAGCACAAAAACAAGGCCAAGGCGCTTAAGGTGCTGCGCGCCCGCTTGCTCCAGGTCGAGCAGGACAAGCAGCGGGCCGAGCAGGAAGCCGCCCGTCGTTCCCAGGTCGGCACCGGCGACCGCTCCGAGCGCATCCGCACCTACAACTTTCCCCAGGGCCGCGTCACCGATCACCGCATCAACCTGACGCTCTATCGCCTCGACGCCGTCCTGGAAGGCGACCTCGACGAACTGTGCGGCGCGCTCATCGGCCACTACCAGGCCGAGGCGCTCAAAGCCCAGGCCGACGCCGCCTAGAGAGCGCCAATAAAAAATACGATAGTATTTTTTATAGTTAATAAATGTCGCCGCCTGTAGCCGCGAGGCGTGGTGGTTTTTTCGAGGACGCTGCCTAGCGAGTGAAGAGTGCCTCCGGCGGCCAAAGGGGCTGAGCCCCTTTGGAAACCCCACCTGGGGAGCTGGGGGCGTTGCCGTGTTTTCTGGGGCGCGCCGTCCCGGGCCGGAGAGAACCGGTCCGGGACGGCGCGCCCCGGCGCATTGGAGAGAGAAAATGACGAAAGCGCCCACGGTTCGCGAGATACTGGCCAAGAGCGAAGCCTTTTTCGAGGGCCGGGGCCTGGACAGCCCCCGGCTCTCGGCCCAGCTCCTGTTGTCCCAGGCCCTGGGCCTGGACCGGCTCGGCGTCATCCTGGCCATGGACCGGCCCCTGACCCCGGAGGAACTGGACCTCGTGCGGCCCCTGGTCGCCCGCCGGGGCAAAGGCGAACCCGTCGCCTACATCCTGGGCGAGCGCGAATTCTACGGCCTCGACTTCGCCGTCACCCCGGCCACGCTGATCCCGCGCCCGGAGACCGAGCTCATCATCGACCGGGCCTTGGAACTGTTCCCGGCCGGCGAGCTTAAGTCCTTCGCCGATCTGGGAACCGGCTCGGGCTGTCTGGCCGTGACCTTGGCCGCGCGTTTCCCTGGCGCGACGGGCCTGGCCCTGGACCTGAGTCCCGAAGCTCTGGCCGTGGCCCGGCAAAACGCCGTCCGCCATCAGGTTGCGCAGCGCCTGACGTTCCTCGAAGCCGATTTCGCCGATCTGCCGGCCCATGGTGAGGGCTACGGGCTGGTCGTGTCCAATCCGCCCTATGTCAGCGCCGCCGAATACCGGGAGTGCTCGCGCGAGGTGCGCGAGTTCGAGCCGTCAAGCGCCCTGACCCCGGGCGAGACCGGCCTGGAGGCCGTGCCCACGGTGGCCCGGACCGCCTTGTCGCGGCTGGCCCCGGGCGGGACGCTTCTGGTCGAGATCGGCTGGAAACAAGGGCCGGCCGCCGCCGCCCTTCTGGCCGAGGCCGGTTTCGCCGATGTCGTCGTGCGCCGCGATCTGGCCGGCCTGGACCGGGTGGTCGAGGGGCGAAAGCCGTAATTCGGCCCGTTTCCCCGGCCTTAGCCGCTGCCCGACGAAGGCGCTGCGCTGTCGCGTAGCGCCTTCGTCGTCCTGAGACTGTTTTGCGACGCGTTGCCCGGTCCGCGACGTTACGGCCGCGTCCCTACGCTCGGCGCCGATCCCTTCCCCAAATCCGTCAGCCCCGTGCCGTCCGCGTTCATGCGGTAGAGGTGCGGCGTCCCGTAGGCCGGGCTTTCCTTCAGGCCCACGAAATAGATGCGCTGGCCGTCGGGCGTCCAGGCCGGGAAGAACGCCACCAGTTGCCGGGGAGTCAGGCGAT
>JAEZEM010000348.1 GCA_023417745.1 Pseudomonadota bacterium | reverse complement strand
GCCGCAAAACGCATGGCGCGAAACGGCGGGCCGGGCAGCCCTCCCGCGAGGCTCCCTGGTTCATGCGCCGGACGGTTGCGTCCGGCGGGCGTCGGCAGGTGTTCGGACTTGCGAACGCGTCGGCCCGATGTGGGCCGGTTTCCTAGTTCCCGCGGCTTCCCGGGCTATTGCCCGGCGCCTTGTTGCGGGGTTCGTTTTCGCTCACCGCTGCGGGGCAGCTCCGGATTTGCACCGGATTCCCTCTTACGGCTGCCCGCCGCCGCCTGGGGCGGGGCGGGCCAACGCCAACGTCGCCAGCATATATGAGAGGATGCGGCCAAAGAGTCAACCGAGGCAAAAAGCGGCGGGATGTTGGCGGGTTGGGCTAATTATGCACGAGTGGCGGCGGTTTGGCCGGCCGGTGCGAGCTCGATAGATTGCTTGTTTTATTGATGTTTATGATTGGATGGGCGGACGAGGGAAGGCGGAAAAAATTACAGCCGCAATTGTTCCGGCTCAATGCCGAGTGCAGCGGCCAACCGCTGGCGGCTGGCGTGGCGCAGGCCGGTCTTGCGGCGCTCCATCTGGGCGTAGGCGGACTGGCTGACGCCCAGGCGCTTGGCCACGTCGGCCTGGGTCAGGCGCAGGTGTTCGCGCCAGGCGCGCAGGATGCCTTTGTCTTCATGCTTTAGTTGGGGCAAAGGGAATTTTAAAATAAATCGAAGGTCTAGCCTTTTGGTGTGTGGACATAAGGTTAGACAAAGTTGCCGTTAAGAATGCGCAGGAGAACATGACGATGTCGATATTAAGTATTAAAATATTAGCTAATATATTCAATGATAATAATAAGGAATTAAATATACTATGGAGTAATATTGGACGCTCTGACAAGAGAGTATCAGGCTTGACGAGTGGAGGTTCAGAAGAGGGGAGTAACTGAAAAGAAGGCTTTTCAGGTTGGTAGGAAGGAAGCGCTGGCTGTTGCTTGGGTTGCTCAACCTGAGAAGAGGGCGTCAGTTGATGAAGGAAATCAACAAGGTCTTTTGCGCTGACGCCAGAAACCTGAGAGATATTGGCAAGGATTGAGAGGGCGAAAACTATGTATGCTCCTATCCCTAACACTCTCTTGAGAGAGCGCTTCTTTGGGCTTTTCGGGGCAGTTCTTTTTTTGAACGCCCGATTAGCTTTGAGTAGGGAGGGAGCGGCCATCCTTCACTCCATTTTTGTCCTAATGTACTATGTTTTAAGAACTGTCAAGGCTCTTGCTCTCAGATGACGGGGAGCCCCGTTTCCGTGGCTCCCCGTTCGTTGCATCGAAATCTGGCGTTGGCGCTAGTCGTCTAAGCAGTTGTGCCCGTGGGCCATGCACAGTTCGTCGCGGTCGGTAAGCGTGCCGGCCAGATAGGCCGCCGCCGCCTCGTGGACCGGGCCGGACGCGCCGCGGACCACGGTCATGCCGGACTGGCGCAGCTTGTTGACCGCGCCCTGGCCCATGTTGCCGGCAATGAGCGCCGTGACGCCCATGGCGAGCAGGTCGTTGACCAGATTGGACTTGCAGCCGCACTCGGCCGGCGGGGAAAAGGTCTCCTCGGCGACAACGGCCTTGTCCGGGCCGATGGTCAGCACCGTGAAATAGCCGCAGTGGCCGAAATGCTCGTCCACCTGCCCGTCGCGGGAGGGAATGGCGATCTTGGTCATGTTCGTGACTCCTTGGGAAACTCCGGCCCAGGGCCGCAGGAATTTACCCCCGCCTCGTACCGGAAATAGGACGGCCTGGGAAGCCCCGGCCGGGCCGGCGATCGCGCCGCCCGGGCTCGGCGTCGGCTCCATGGGCCGCGTCCGGGTGTCCGAGGCCATGCCGTGCCGGTCCGCCCTGTCCGCCGCCCAAGGGCGTCAGGAACCAAGCGTCAGCAGCCGTCCCAGGAATTCGGGCGGCGCGCTCAGCCCTCGCCGCCAGCGCAGACGGCCCCGAAACCGCCCATGGCCTCCAACTCCCGGGCCGTGGAGGCCGCGTCGCGGTGGACCACGCCGCGAACGCCCAGGGTCGCGGCCACTTCCACGAAAAGCGCCCGGTCGTCGATGTAGACCGCGTCGGCCGGGTCGCACTGGGCCACGTCCAAGGCCAGGCGGAAGATGCCGGCGTCGGGCTTGCGCATGCCGACAAAGCACGAGGACACGAAGGCATCGACAAAACAGCCCAGGCCGAAGGCCCGGATGCGGTACGCGTTGAGTTCGCGGCCTTCGTTGTTGACCACCACGACCCGGATGCCGTGCCGGGCCTTGAGCCCGCGCACGTAGGCCAGCATGTCGGACAGCGGCGCGCTGCGCGACAGCATGAAATCCCGAAAGGTCGCCTTGTCAAAGGAGCGCGGCGCATAAAACACCGTGCGGTCGAGATACTCGTCCAGGGAGAGCTTGCCCTCTTCGTAGGCGTCGAAGGTGAGGTGGTGGCGCTCGTCGGTCTCGGCCGCGTCCAGGCCGAACCGTTTGGCCGCCTCGGCCCGGGCCTGCCGGTCCCAGCCGTTGGTGAGCATGACGCCGCCGACGTCGCACAAAAGCGTGGTGATGGGTCGCTTCACGGACATTCCCCCTGGCTGGCTGACGGATGGGCCGCCGGTTGCGGACCCTCGTCTTTATAGACGCGGCCGGGGCGGCGGCGTCAAGCCACGGGCGGATTGCGGCGGCGAAACAGGCCATGATCGCGCACGGGGACGGTGCGCCAGTTGCGGGTGATGGCCAGGACACGAAGGAGAAACGTGAAGGCGATGGTGACCAAGGCGGAGGTCAGCGGCGGCAGGCCGAAGGTCTGGCGCAGGAAGGGGTAGGTCAGGCAGCCGAGCAGGGCGGCCAGGCCGTAGAACTGGCCCGGGCGAAACACCATGGGCTCCTCGCGCATGAGCACGTCGCGCAGGATGCCGCCGCCGCAGGCGTTGACCGTGCCGACCAGCACGGCCGGGGCGAAATCCAGGCCAAAGGCCAGGGATTTCTCCATGCCGACCACGGCGTAGGCCCCCAGGGCGGCGGCGTCGACCAGGGCCACGAAACGCTCGGACAATACGGCCCGGCGGCCGAAGACGAGGCAGGCCAGGGCAGCGGCCGCCACGGCGTAGAGATAGTCCTGGTTGCGCACCACGGCCGGCACGCCGGCCTGGAGGAAGATGCCGTCGCGAATTAGCGCCCCGCCCAGGCCCGTGGCAAAGGACAGGCCAAGCAGGCCAACAAGGTCGAACTCGCGGCGGATGGCCTCAATGGCTCCGGTTGCGGCCATGAGAAACACGGCGAACAGGTCGAGGTAAATGGGCAGGGCGAACGTCTGGTCCATGGCGGCGGACCTCCTGGCGGCGGTACCCGCCCCGGAGGGCTGCTCCGGGGCGGGCGGGTTCCATAGGGCCAGGCCGGCCCGGCGTCAAGAGGCGCTGCGGCGCGCGGGGCGGATAAGCGCCAGCAACTGGCGGCCGGTGCGCGGCAACATGAGGACGAAGACCCCAATATACAGGAAGGTGAAGAGGAAGTGTACCTCGTTGCCGTTTAAATGGCCCGGGAAGAGGTTCCAGAAGCTCTCGGGCACGGCCGGGGCCAGGAACTGGCCGAGGAACAGGCCAAACAGCAGCAGCGCGCCCCGGATGTCCAGACGCAGGCCGGCCAGCAGGCCCACGGCTAAAAGCGACTGGGCGGCGGTCAGCATGATCTCGTGCATCTGCACGCCGTTTAGCGGCATGGGCACGGCGAAACTGCCCGACGACACGCCGTAGACGCCGGGAATCATGCCGACCAAGAGCGTCCACTGGTTGAGCTTGGAGGATATGAGGCTGCCCAGGGCCAACCCGCCCATGCCGCGAAGGGCGAACATGACCGCAACGATGACCTCCGGGGCTTCCGAGGCGATGGGAGCCAGCCATTGGACCAGCAGGAATTCGTTGACCCCGAAGATGCGGCCGGTGGCGACGAGCCCTTCGCTGAAGGCCTCGGCATTGGCCACGATGACGCCGGCGGCGAAGAGAAACAGGCCAAGCGTCGACAGGCGGCGAAGGCCCTGGGGCAGCCCGCCGATGACGCAGGCCACGCCCTCAAGCTCCGGCTCCTCGCATTCGCGCCGGGCGGCGATGGCGATGTAGACGACGTACAGGGCCACCAGCACCGCTCCGTCCACCCAGGTCAGCGACCCGGACAGGGGGATGGAGATGGCGTAGGCCGTGGCCAGGCCCAGGAACAGCACATCGATGCGGCGCTCGCCCTCAAGGATGATGGGCTTCTTGGTGCGCCACCAGATCAGGAAGGCGACCAGGGTCCAGGCCACGCCGATCAGCAGCCGATTGGCCCCGGTCATGTTGGCGATGGCGAAGTGGGCGTAGTCGGAGTCCGGGTGCTGGCCGGCCATCCAGGTGAAGTACATGTCCACGGCGTATTCGGGCAAAACGGCAATGAGCGCCACAACGGCCAGGGCGAGGGCTTGTGGAATGTCGTTTTGGGCCACGTCGCAGGCCCACAGCAGCAGAAACGACGCGCCCAGGATGGCCGCGCCGGCCAGGGCGGCGGTGGCTGGCGGCGAGGGGTGGATGGAGAAGAGGAAACAGGCCAGGCCCGGCAGGGTGGCGGCTACGGCAATGTAGAGGGGCAGCAATTTCTTCATGGGATCTCCTCGGTGTTGACGCGGCCAAAAAAAAGACCTTGGCACGCGCATGCATGCCAAAGGTCTCGCCGATCGGTTCCGAGGGACCGACGACAGGGCCAGGCGGCTGACGTGCCGCAGTGATGTTGACCCTGCCCGAAACAGCTACTCCCCTTTGGGAAGGCCACCATAGGCGTGGGGGGCGGGGGCGTCAAGGGGCGTTCACGGATGTCCGCCCGTGCCGTCGGGGGGACGCATGTTTCGTGTCGCGTCCTTTAATACGACTATCGTATGCGTTAAGGGACGCGACGCTAGACGACCTTGACCTTGCGGATGAAGTCGAGCTTGGTCAGTTCCTTGATGAAAGAGACGTAGTCGATGCAGGTCCGGTCGCACTTGAGGATGAACTTGTAGGTCAGTTCTTGTTTGTTGACCTTGTGCAGGGAGACCTTTTCGACCTTGAAGTTTTGTCTGGCGAAGAATTCCGTGAGCTGGTCGAGGGAGTTTTCGAAGTCGCTGCAAGTGATGTTGACGGCCTCGTAGATGTCGCGCCGGACCTTCTTCTGGATGGTCTTCAGGATGGTCAGGGAGACGAGGCCGATGACGGTGCAGGCGACGGGGATGACGACCATGCCGAGGCCGGCGGCCATGCCCACGGCGGCGTTGAGCCACAGGGTGGCGGCCGTGGTCAGGCCCCGGATGGAGCCTTTGTCCTTGATGATGACGCCGGCGCCGAGGAAGCCGACGCCAGTGACGATCTGGGCGGCGATTCGGGACGGATCGAGGCCGACGTTGATTTTCATGGCGATGTCGCCCTGGGCGTAAAAGAAATTCTTGGAGATGATCATCATCAGGGCGGAGCCCAGGCAGACCAGCAGGTTGGTTCGCAGGCCGGCGCTGATGCCGTGGCGTTCCCGCTCATAGCCGAGGAGGGAGCCGCAGGCGAGGGCCAGCAGAAGGCGGGCGATGAGCTGCAATTCATAGAGGTAGTTGTCCATGGCGAGTCTCCGTGCGGATTGAAATGCTTCCATGGGAGCCGGAAACGGGTTGCCGGAGCAGGGAGGCGATGGCCGGCGGCGAGGGGATATTGTCGCTGATATTGACTCTGGAATACGTCTAGTAACGCGGTAGTGTTTGCAGAGAAGGTGGTAGCTGATCTAGTGTGAGGAAGGTGGGTAAATTCTTGTTAAAGCATGGATCGTCTTGGCAATGTCAGTAGTTTTTATGGAATTTTCTGCATCCTCGTCTTTCTCTTTGCTTTTGTCTTTATATACAGAGCGTAAGATTCCCCATAGCAATGCGGAGGGGACGAGGATGAGGGATAAGGCAATCCCGACTGCTAGCTGGGTATGTATTACGAGAAGTCTGAAATAGTGGGACCAAAAGACGTAGTAGAAGAACGATAAATATAGTGCAGCGCAAACAGAAAGGACAACCCAGAATAATATTTTCCGATGTCCGTATGTTTGGACGTCAAGCGATATGTCTTGCTGTTTTCGTTTGCTTGCTAAAAAATTTTTTAGGGAGAGGTCTCCGTTGTCTGCGTCGAGAGATAGGTCAATACCTTGGGTGGGTTTGTCTGAAGTGTTCTTCTCTGTCATGTGCGATTAGACCGAAGAGAATAAAGTTGTAAGTTAGTTGATGTTATAGCCAAGGCTTTCTGCTCGATAAGCCATGGCTGCCTTTGAGACGCAGAACAGAGAGGCGAGGTCTTCGATGTTTCGAATGTTTCTTATTTGTATGACAGCGTGAAGGCTCTTTTCTGGCATCAAGAGCTCCGCTGCGAACCGATTGGCTTGGATTTCTTTGTAGTCTTTAACTCCAGTCGTAAAATTCTTCGAAGTATCTCGGGGGCGTTCTCCGTGGCAAAGGGCATGGTGGCCGAGTTCATGTGCGACAGTAAAACGCTGTCTTACATAAGCTTCATTTGAATTGTAGATGATAAGAGGCTTGCCGCCGTCGGCTCCGTCGGGAATATAGTGACCGCTTTCTGTGTCAAGCCATGGATTTGCTTGAACGACAATTCCCATTCTGGCAGCGATATATATGGGGTCGACGGGGACACTTTCGTCCCAATAAGTTTCGAGGGTTTTTTCAGCAGTCATAAGCATATTTGGCCTCCTCCAACATGGCTTCAAGGCATGTCCGATTGTCGGCCTAGCTTTTTTAAAATAAGCATTATCCCGAAGATTGGCTATACCGCAAGCAAAAAACAAGGAGTTGCCTGCGTGTTGGGGAACGTCAGTGCTCAGATCCGGTCTGGTTTTGTCAGGATAGCTGTGGGCTTTTACTTCTATTGAGTCTAGGTGCGTAACATGCCGATAATACTGCCTGATTTTGGTCGATTCCGTGGTTAGTCCGGCCGGTCCGCATCAGCTGTTTCTGGTGATGAAAGACCTGCGTCGGCTGGTGTGTTAATCCGTTTCCCCGGTCAGCTGCAGCTGTATTTTCTCCGAAAAGATATACAGCGCGTCGATGACGAAGGCGTATTCCGGCGCTTCCTCGCGCCACAGGACCATCAGGTCTTTTATCAGCACCCGTGCCGCCGCGAGATCGGCCGGATTCTCGGCGTTGTTGACCGCCGCCAGGGCTTCCAAATATTCGTCGCTTAAAAAGGCCGTGACCATGGCCTTGGCCACCCGGTCCTTGTCCAGCCCGTCCCACACGCCTGCCGCCATATCGTTCTCCCTCACCCCGGCCGGGGTTTCCAAAGGGGCTCAGCCCCTTTGGCCGCCGGAGGCATCTTCTGTCTTTATCTTAAATATCCCAACTACATCCGATCAATCGGCACATTGGCGTACACTTCGTCCATGTCGTCGCCGAGCTGGGCGGCGAAGCGGGCCGGATCGTGGCGTTTGCCGCAGCCCCGGCAGGCCAGCATGACGGCCAGGCAGGAGCGTTCGAAGACCAGGACGCCGCCGCAGTCCGGGCAGGCGACGCCCTTGACCGGGGCGGCCTCGAATTTGATGCGCGAGAAAAAGGCCATGCCGTCTCCTTGT